>JBBSMS010000004.1:0-51670 GCA_038233055.1 Nitriliruptorales bacterium | reverse complement strand
GGTCGCCATGAGCACGCTGCTGCGGGCCACGGACCTGAACGGCCTGGTGGTCGTGACGCTCCACGGTGACGAGATCGCGGACGTCAAGGACGTCGTGTGGGGGGCCCAGGGTGGCTCGGTGCTGGCCTTCACCCTCAACAAGCGCGGGCTGTTGGGCGGTCCGATGAAGCAGGTGCTGACCTGGGAGGCGTTGCACTGGGTCGGCCCCGATGCGGTCATGGTCCCGGACGCCGACGTCCTGGTCCACCGCAAGGAGGTCCGGGTCTCGGACGGCGGACGTGGTGGCGGAGGTGGCGACGTCCTGGGTGACGACGTCCTGACCGAGGATGGTCGGCGCCTCGGGCGCGTCGTCGACGTCATCATCGAGGTCGACCGCGCCGGCGATGTGGTCGGCTACGAGATCGAGGCCGACGAAGGCTTGCGGTCCGGAGGGCAGCGCGTGCTCCTGCCGCTGCCCGACACGTTGGCCGTCTCCGGGGAGAAGTTGATCGTCCCCAGTTCGGCCGTGGACTTCGTCTCCGACGACCTTGCCGGGTTCGGCGCCGCGGTCGACCGCTTCCGCACCCGACTGCGACAGGGGTCACCGTGAGGTTCACCGAAGCCCTCAAGCGCGAGATCGTCGACACCAGCGCGGCCTCGTCAGCCGGTCGCGTGAGCGGCTTCGTGGTGGATCCCCACACCCAGCGCGTGACGGGCGTGCGCGTCAGGAAGGGCCACGGGGACTTCATCGCCTGGTCCGACGTGTCGTCGTTCGGCGTCGACGCCGTCACCGTCGAGGCGACCGACCGGATCCGATCGGCAGGAACGGACGACCTGGCCGACCAGCCGAGCCTGCTCGGCCATCGCGTCCTGGACGAACACGGGGTCGAGCACGGCACCGTCACCGACGTGGAGTTCGACCCGACCGACGGTCGGATCCGCTACCTGTTGACGTCCACCCAGGAGGTCGACGGCGCCCGCCTGCGTGGCATCGGGACCTGGGCCGCCATCGTGGCCATGCCGTCGGCGTCGACGACGCCGGCTCCCCCGCCCGCACCCGACACGACGACCGACTGACCCTCACCACCGGGACCAGGACCTGCCGGCGCCGCCGCGGGCAGGGCGTCGTGGTCAGCGATCTACAGCCACAGGACGACGGCCACCACCCAGGTCGCCACCACGACGAACCCGGCCGCGAACTCGATGGCGATCCCCTTGCCGACCCCACCGAGGACTCGCCGGGTGCTCGCCCAGGCGGCCGCATGGTCACCGTGGTCGCGGCGTTGTCCGAGGTAGACGCCCAGCACGCCCCCCAGCAGCAGGCCGACGACCGGGATCACGAAGAACCCGATGATCCCGCCGACCACGGCCAGCACCCAGGTCGCGGCGGACAGGTCCATGGCCGCCAACTCGCGGCCAGGCACCTGGTACTTGATCCACGTGCCGGCGGCAGCAACGACCGCCATGAATCCCACCAGCACCCAGGCACCGACGCCGCCCACCTGCGACGCCCAGAACACCGCCACCCCGACGATCAGCACCAGGCCGGGGATCACGGGCAGCAGGATCCCGACCAGCCCGACCGCCATCAGGATCCCGAGCACCACTTCGCCCAGCATGCTCATGCGCCACCTCCATCACGACGGGCACGGTCGATCGCGTACAACGCCATCGCCGCGGCCACCGACGCGTTGTAGGAATCCACGTGGCCCCGCAGTGGCAACTCGACCAGGACGTCGCAGCGCGTGCGGGTGAGGTCGCGCAGACCCGACCCCTCGGCACCGACCACCAGCACCATCGGTTCGGTCAACAAGCCGCAGTCGGCAACCTGCTGGCCGGTCCCGGCCTCCAGCCCGACCAGCCACAACCCGGCGTCCCGGCAGGCCTCCAGCGACCGCGCGAGGTTGGTCGGCGACACCACCGGCAGGTGGGCGAGCGCACCGGCCGCGGCCTTCTCCACCGTCGGGGTGACGGAGGCGGTCCGCCGCTCGGGCAGGACGAGGCCGTGCGCCCCCAGGGCCTCGGCGGTGCGCGCCACCGAGCCGACGTTGTGCGGGTCGGTGACCTGGTCGAAGGCCACCAGCAGTTTCGGGTCCTCACCCCGGCGACCCAGCACCTCGTCCAGCGACTGGAACGGGAAGGCGGGTGCCCGTGCGACCACGCCCTGGTGGACCAGGCCACCCGCGAGGTCGTCGGCGGTGGCGTCGTCGAGGGTCCCGACCGGCACACCGGCGGCACCGGCGAGTTCGCGGATCTCGTCGATCGCGTCCGAGCTCGACCGGTCGGCGACCAGCACCTCGTGGAGCGCCCGGCCGGCACGCAGCAGTTCCCGGACGGGATGCACGCCGACGACGACCCGACCCTCGTGGCGGCGCCCCCGGCTCACGTGCGGCTCACGTGTCGGCCGCGTCGGCCGCGTCGTCGGCGTCGGCGGCGTCGGGGTCGTCGGGGTCCGCCGTGGTCGAGGTCGCGAGATACCAGCGGCTGCCGTTGGGGCGGTCCTCGATGACCACCCCGGCTGCGGCCAGTTGGTCCCGGATCGCGTCCGCCCGGGCGAAGTCGCGATCGCCCCGCGCCGTCCGTCGTTCTTCCAACAGGTGCTCGACCAGGGCCCCGAAGCGGTCCCCGACCTCGTCGTCGGACGACAGCGCGTCCCCCATGCCCAGGCCCAACACCTCGTCACCGAGCGTGGTCACGAGTCCCGCCAATGCCCCCGCGTCGTCCCGAGCGCCCTCGTCGCCGCCCTCGGCCGCACGCACCAGTTCGTGGGCACGGGTCACCGTGTCGTGCAGGACCGACACCGCCGCCGTCGCGTTCAGGTCGTCGTCCATGGCCGCGGTGAAGCGATCGAGGAAGGGCGCGGCGACCTCGGCCACGTCGGCCGGATCGAGCGGGATCGGCTCCACGCCCAGCGTTCGCACCGTCCGCACCAGGGTGGTCAGGCGCTCGAATGCCGCGGTGGCCTCCACCAGGCGCTCGGTGTCGTAGGTCATCGGGGTGCGGTGGTGGGCGGACAGGTACCACAGCCGGATCGGGCCACGACCCCACTGCTCGACCGCCTCGACGATCCCGATCACGTTGCCCAGCGACTTCGACATCTTCTCATCGCCCATGCGGAGCATGCCGTTGTGGACCCAGTAGCGCGCGAACGGCTCGCCCTCGGCCGCTTCGAACTGGGCGATCTCGTTCTCGTGGTGCGGGAACACCAGGTCCAGCCCGCCACCGTGGATGTCGAACCCGGCACCCAGGTGCTTGCCGGCCATGGCCGCGCACTCGATGTGCCAGCCCGGACGGCCGTCCCCCCACGGGGAGGGCCAGAACGGTTCCTCCGGCTTGGCTGCCTTCCACATGGCGAAGTCGATCGGGTCGTCCTTGGACTCGGAGCCGACGACGTCGTCGCTGCCGCGCATGTCGTCGACGTCGCGGCGCGACAACTTGCCGTAGTCGTCCAGTTCCCGCACGCGGAACAGCACGTTCCCGTCGCGCTCGTAGGCCATGCCCTTGTCGACCAGGGTCTGGATCATCGCCTGCATCTCGAAGATGTGCCCGGTGGCGTACGGCTGGACGTGGACCGGCAGCAGCCCGAGGGCATCGGTGGCGGTGTTGAACGCCCGGATGTTCTCGGTCGCGACCCGGGCGGCGGTCGAGCCCTGCAGGGCGGCCTTAAGGATGATCTTGTCGTCGATGTCGGTGACGTTGGAGACATGCGTCACGTCGTAGCCGGACCACTCCAGCCAGCGACGCAGGACGTCGAACACCACGTTGGCGCGCCCGTGCCCCACGTGCGGCGCCCCCTGGACAGTCGGCCCACACACGTACAGCGACGCCTTGCCGGGGTCACGCGGCTCGAAGTCGAGCTGCTCGCGGCGCAGGGAGTCGTACAGCTGCAACGCCATGGGGCGATCCTGGGTGGAGGTGGGACGTGGGCGGTGCAAGCGTACTGACGGACTTCCCCGCCCTGACGGTCCGGCGCGGCGCCGCCGCTGTCGTCCCCGGGCGGTCGCCCACCCCGACGCAGGAGCCGGTCCGTGTCGGTCCCCGCACGGCGCGGGGTGGGGACCGCGCCCTGCCCGCAGGCAGCCGACTACCCCAGAAATGGCGAAACGGCCGGCACTGGAGTGCCGACCGTGTCGCGCTCGAACGCCGTCGCGGCTCCCCCCGGTGCCGGTACGAACAGTCACGCTCGTTTGGTGCATCCCCGGGTGGTTCGCCCCGTGTGGTGCGGTCCCCCGTGACTGCCTCCGACAACCCTACGGCACGGCACCGGCGGACGACACGGTCATGGTCCCGATCCGGCAGGACCGAGGACCCAGATCGACACGGACCCCGATCCCGGCAGACCGAGGCCGGTGCAGGGGCTGGCCGCGACACCACGCGCGACCTGGTCGTGAACCTGGTCGATGGCGTCCTCGTGGCGGCTGGACGGCCCACGCGGGCGGACGGTCGACCGGCGACCGAAGAGGATCGGCAATGGACGGTGGGCGTCCGTGGCGCTCGAGCCCCGCGATCAGGCGGTCGCGACCAGCACGGTGGCCCAGCAGGCGATCCCCTCGGCGCGGCCGAGGCTGCCGAGCCGATCGGTGGTCGTGGCCTTGACCGACACGGCGGTCTCCTCGACCCCCAGCACGACCGCCAGGGCGGCCCGCATGGACGGCAGGTGGGGACCGAGGCGGGGCTGCTGGGCGATCACGGTGCAGTCGAGGTTGCCGACCACGAAGCCGCGATCGGTGACGGCCGCGACCGCTCGCGCCAGCAGGACCATCGAGTCGGCGCCGCGCAGGTCGGGCGTGTCCACCCCGAAGAACGACCCCAGGTCACCCAGTGCCAGCGACCCGAGCAGGGCGTCCGCGATCGCGTGTGCCACGACATCGGCGTCGGAGTGGCCGTCCAGCCCGGCCGTCTCGGACACCTCGACACCGGCCAGCAGGAGCGGGCGGGGGTCGGGCGCGAACGGGTGGACGTCGATGCCGGTGCCAATGCGGATGGTCATGTCGAGTCCCCCGAGCCAAGGCTTGTCCGTGCCGCTGCCATCGCCGCGACCAGCAGCAGGTCGGCCGGGCGGGTCACCTTCATCCCCAGCACCGACCCGGTCGTGGCGACGACGCGGCCGGCCAGTCGGCCCTCGGCGACCAGGTGCTCGACCAACGCGAGGTCGTCGGTCGGCGCGCGGTCGTGCGCCCGGGCCCAGTCGTGGCCGGCCACCAGCACGTCGCGCCGGAACACCTGCGGCGTCTGGATCGCCACCAGGTCCGCTCGGTCCAGCGTGGACACGATCCGGCGCTGACCGTCAACCCGCTTGAGCGTGTCCGTCACGGGCACCGCCGGGGCCGCCGCCACCACGTCGCCGTGCACCGCCGCGATCGCGTCCGCGATCACGGCGACCGGCACCAGCGGCCGGGCTGCGTCGTGTACGGCCACGACGTCGGCATCGTGGGGCAGGGCCGCGAGTCCGGCCGCGACCGAAGCGGTCCGGGTGCTGCCGCCGGTCACGACGGCGACGTCCGGCCCGACGTTGGCGCGGGCCTCGTCCTGCCACCCGTCGGGGACCACGACGACGATCGGTGCCACCTCGGAGGCGCGCAGTCCCGCGACCGCATGGCACAGCAGCGTCGCCCCGGCCACCTCCACGAACGCCTTGGGCACCTCGGCACCCAGGCGGTCGCCCGAGCCTGCCGCCACCACGATCCCTGCCGCCACCCGAGCTCCATCCTTCGGCCCCGCCATGGTGGCACATGCTGGCCCGGCCGGCCGACCGCGGCCCAGAGGCCGAGTCAAGAGGCCGCGCCAAGGGGCCCAGCCACCTCGCGCGGCCTCAGGCGACCAGTGGGTCGACGCCAACGGATCGCAGCAACGCCACGGTCGGACCCAGTGGCAGGCCGATGACGGTCGTGTCCAGTCCCTGCAGGCTGGTGACGAACGCGCCGGCCCGGCCCTGCAGGGCGTAGGCCCCGGCCTTGCCCTGCCACTCGCCGGTGGCCAGGTAGGCGTCCAACTCGCGCTGGTGCAGTTCGCGGAAGGACACCATCGTGATGGCGATGTCGGACGCCACGTCCGACGCATCGGTGGTCCCGCCACGCGCCACGGCCACGCCCGAGATCGCCTGGTGACCTCGCCCCGACAGGCCGCGCAGCATCACGGCGGCCTCGTCGACGTCGGCCGGCTTGCCCATGATGCGACCGTCCTGCACGACCACCGTGTCTCCGGCCACCACGACGTCGTCGGGACCGCGACCGGCCGCGACCGCCAGTGCCTTGGCCACAGCCAGCCGGCGCACGAGCATGGCCGGCGCCTCCATCGGCCCGGGGGTCTCGTCGACGTCGGCGGGCACGACCACCGCGTCCAGGCCCAGGCGGCGGAGCAGCGCTCGCCGCCGCGGTGATGACGACGCCAACACCACCCGTCCGGCGCCGATCGGGCCGATCGGCGTGCCCGAAGGCGTCGTGGCGAGGTTGGGGGCGGGCGGGACCTCAGCCACCCGACACCACCGCCGATGCGCCGGCCGTCGGGATCGCCCCGGCCAGTTCGTCGCGGTCCTCCAGCCAGCCGTGGGGAAGGACCACCTTGCGCGCCGTCGTGGTGTGGCCCCGGGTGGCGCGTCGGACCTCCTCCGGGAACTCCAGGCCGTGGTCGAGGCCGCCCAGCAGGTCGTCGAACTCGTTGACTGACCCGGCCTGGTTGAGCCGGCGCCGGACCTCGCCGCCGACCGGGAACCCCTGCAGGTACCACCCCGTGTGCTTGCGGATCTCGCGCACGGCCACCTCCTCGCCCACCAGGTCCACGAGCCCATGGAGGTGCTCGACCAACATCGCGGTCACCTCCCCGAGGTCCGGTGGTGGCGGGATCGGCTCACCGCGGAAGGCGGCCTCGAGGTCGCGGAACAGCCACGGTCGACCGAGGCAGCCACGCCCGACGACGACCCCGGCGCAGCCGGTCCGTTCCACCATCGCGATCGCGTCGGTGGCCTCCCAGATGTCGCCGTTGCCGAGGACGGGGATGTCCACGGCCTCGACCAGGTCCGCGATCGCCGTCCAGTCGGCCTGGCCGCCGTAGCGCTGGGCGGCCGTGCGACCGTGCAGTGCGATCGCCGCCGCCCCCAGGTCCTGCGCGATCCGTCCGGCCTCCAGGTCGGTGCGGTGGTCGTCGTCGATGCCCATGCGGGTCTTGACGGTGACCGGCACGTCGCCGGCGGCTCCCACGGCCGCCTCAACGATCGCCGCGTAGCGGCCCAGGTGCCACGGCAAGGCGGCGCCACCGCCGTGGCGCGTGACCTTCGGCGCCGGACAGCCGAAGTTGAGGTCGATGTGGTCGACCCGACCGCCCCAGCCGGCATCGGTCCCGTCCACCGCGTCGGACTCGGTCCCGCCCGATCCGTCCACGAGCAGTTCCACGGCGTCACGGATCTCGAACGGTTCGACCCCGTACAACTGGATCGAACGGGGAGACTCCTCCGGCCCGAACGCGGCCTTGAAGGCCGCCCGGCGATCACCCTCGACCAGGCCGCGGGCGCCCACCATCTCGCTGACGAAGAGGCCACCACCGAAGCGCCGGCACAACCGGCGATAGGCGATGTTGGTCACCCCGGCCATGGGTGCGAGCACCACCGGCGGGTCGACGACCAGGGAGTCGCCGACCGGTGGGGTGAGGTGGAGCGGTGGGAGCAGCGACATCACGAGTTCCCCTTGGTGGCGCTGGCCAACGTTTCGCCGGGCCAGGCGTTGCCGAGGGGACTTGGCGCGTGAGAACGAGCGCAGCGAGTTCTCAAACCTGCCCGAGGGACGAGGGCAGGCGAGATCAGGCGTCGGCCAGGCCCAGGCATGGACGTTGCGAGCGCAGCGAGCAACTCCAACCTGATCGAGCGAAGCGAGATCAGGCGTCGGCCAGGCCGTGCGCGTCGGCCAGCACCGTGTTGATCTGCTCCTCGGCGGACTCCTCGTCGGTGCCGAGGGCGACCGACAACTCCGACAGCAGGATCTGCTTGGCCTTGGCCAGCATGCGCCGCTCGCCGGCCGACAGGCCCTTGCCGAACTCGCGAGTGGCGAGGTTGCGCACCACCTCGGCGACCTTGAACACGTCACCGGAGCGCAACTTCTCCTGGTTCGCCTTGAACCGGCGGGACCAGTTCTTGGCGGCCTTGCCCTCGGGCGACTCGAGGATCGCGAAGACTTCCTTGACCTGCGCGTCGCTGACGACCTCGCGGATGCCCACGCTGTCGCACGAATCGGTCGGGACCATCAACGTGAGGTCGCCGTAGGTCATGCGCAGGACCAGGTAGTCGAGGGTCTTGCCCTTGAGTTCGCGCTGTTCCAGGGACTCGACGACCGCCGCACCGTGGTGGGGGTAGACGACGGTGTCACCGACGCTGTAGGCCATGCAGGCAACTCCTGTTGAGGTGATCTGGGATTCGATCGGGGACCGAGCGGGTGCAGCCCGGGAGGGCGGTCAGCCGAACGACAGGAGTCCATGCATCGCGCGCACGACCGCTGTCGAGGGATCACGAACTACGTCCACACCGAGGGCTCCTCGCCACGTCCGCGCTGGCACCCGCGGGGCGGGTGAATGCTCGCCGAAGGTACCCCACACCCCGTCACCCCTCAACGGCCGCGTGAAACGTCGTGGACCCCGAACGTCGCCGCCGCGGGCCCACGGGTCCGCGGGTGCCGCGACGCTCCTCGCCGTCGGGTCGTCCGGGAGCGGTTCAGACGCCGTACTGGCTCACCATGGTCGCCTCGGCGCGACGCCGCAGCGCGTCGCGGATACGGCGGGCACGGGTCTCGCCAACCCCCTCGACCGCCACCAGTTCCTCGACAGACGCGTCGATGATGGGCCCAAGGCTGCCGAAGGTGGAGACCAGCCGGGAGATGATGTGGCCTGGCAACCGGGGGACCTGCGACAACAGCCGGTAGCCGCGAGGCTGGACCGGGCGATCGATGTACTCCACGTCGAAGGCCAGGGCGGCCGCGACGTTGTCGGGCGCCAGCAGTTCGTCGGTGGTGTAGCCGTCGAGGATGTCCCCGACCCCCTCCAACGACCGGCGCCGGTCACCCAGGTAGTCCTGCACGATCAGCAGGCGCTCGTCCTCCACCGACGACATCAACTCGTCCAGCTGGAGCTTGATCAGGCGCCCCTCGGTCCCCAGTTCCACGATCTGGTACTGGATCTCGCTCGCGATGCGACGGACCATCTCGGAGCGCTGCAGGGCCAGGATCACGTCACGCAGGACGACGGCGTCCTCGACCTCGCGCGACGACAGGTTCGCGGTGACCTCGTCCAGCCGGGCGCGGTAGCGCTCCAACGTCGACAGGGCCTGGTTGGCGCGGAACAACAGGTTCGAGACCGGCTCGATGACCCGCCGGCGCTGACCCCAGTACAGGGTGACCCGGCTCATGGACTCCGACACCGACAACACCGGGACGTTGGCCTGCTTGGCGGCCCGTTCGGCGGAGCGGTGCCGGGTCCCGGTCTCGCTTGTGGAGATCGACGCCTCCGGGACCAGGTGGACGTTGGCCCGCACGATCCGGGTGCCGTCGTCGGTGAGGATCAGGGCGCCGTCCATCTTGGCCAGTTCGGCGATGCGCTGCTCGGACGCCGGCGTGTCGATGACGAACCCGCCGGAGACCATCCTCTCGATGTCCTCGTTGTGGCCGAGCACGATCAGGGCGCCACGACCGGCCCCGATCACGCGCTCGATGCCGTCGCGGATCACCGTGCCGGGGGCCAGTCGAGCCAGGATCCGGCTCAACTGCTCGTCGTGTACGTTGTCCACGCGCAACTCCTCTCCCCGAGGGCCAGGTGCCTCACGTCCCGGGACGACACCACTCGGGCCGTCGGGGGCGGTCGGACCTCGACCGGCGAGTGCTGGGGGGGCGCGGCACGCGCACATGGCCCAGCATAACCACCGCTGCGACCGTTCCCGGCCGCCGCACGTCCACCCGGCGCCCACGGCCCACCCCTCCCCCGTGTGCGTGCCAGGTCCCACATGCGCACGCCCGGGGCGGGGCGGCGTCAGGGGGAGGTGAGGTCGCGGGCCATCCACGCGGCCACGGCGTCAGGGCGGTCGGCGTCGACCTCGTCCACCCGGACGGCCACCGGCAGCACCTCGTCGAGGAACTCCTCGTGGGCGCCGCGCGCCGGGTCTTCGTTGGTCCCGATGGCGTGGACGATCAGCAGTCGAGCGACCCGGTCGTCGTCGGTGTGGCGCAGCACCCGCCCGAGCCGCTGGACCATCTGGCGCCGTGACCGAAACGCGGCCAGCACGACCGCCACGTCGGCATCGGGGACGTCCACGCCCTCGTCGAGCACGCGCGGGGCCACGACCACCGAAAGGTTGCCGTTGCGGAACTGGGCCATCCGGATCCGGCGCCTGTCGGGTGCCAGTCCGCCGTGGATCGTCTCGGCAAGCGGGCCGGCGGCGGTCATCACGGTCGCGACCCGTTCGGCCTGGTCGACGGTGTCGCAGAACACCAGGGTTCGGCGGTCGTGGAGGCACGGCGCGATCGCGGCCGCGACGGTGAGCTTGCCGGCCGCCTGGGCGGCGGCGTCCCGGCGGGCCCGAAGTCGGACGAGGTAGTCACGGGCCACGGCCACGACCGGATCGTCGCGCCGACGCGTTCCCGACTCGGCCTCCCCGATCACCTCCACGGCAGCGCGCAGGGTCTCGCGCGGATGGCGCGGCAGGCCGTGGTCCAGCAGTGCCCGACGGGCCCGCTTCGCCCCCTGGTCGGCGGCGTCGTACTGGGCCTGCTCGTGGTCGTCCAGGCGGATCCCGACCAGCGCGATGGCGAACGGCGCGATGACCCGGTCGGCCGCGGCGCGCGCGTAGCCGTAGTCCGCCACCACGCCCCCGAAGTACGGGCCCAGCACCTCCACGACGCCGTCGTCGCCGCGTTCGTAGGTGGCGGTCAAAGCCAGCCGCATCGCATAGTCGTCGCGCAGCGCCCGGGACCAGGTCGGCGCGCCGTAGCGGTGGGCCTCGTCCGCGACCAACAGGCCCAGTTGGCCGTCACGCGGGACGATCGGGACGTCCGCGGCCGAACTGGGCGTCGCGACGACAACGTCGTGGGCCCCGAAATCGTCGCTGTGGCCGCCACCAAGTTGGCCGATCCGCGCCCCGGGCGCGTGCGCCCGCAACTCCGTGGTCCACTGGGCGAGCAGTTCCAGGGTCGGCACCAGCACGAGCGCGACCCCGCCACGACCGACGACCACCCGGACCGCCGCCATCCCCAACCGGGTCTTGCCGGCACCCGTGATCGCCTCCACCACGCCGCGACACCCGGCGGTGGCCCAAGCGACGAAGGCGTCGACCTGCCACTCCCGCAGGTCGAGCCCGTCCAGCGGCCCCAGTGGTCCGCCGTCGGCGTCGGCGGCGGCATCGTCATCCCGTCGACGCGCGCTCGCGCCCGCCGCGCCGGGTCGACCGCCGGTCCCGGCCGCCGCCCCGTCGTCGGCCGCCGCGGCCGCCACGACCTCGCCCCAGGCGCCGCACCCGGGGCACTGGCCGACCCACTGGGGGCCCGCACGACCGCACGCCCCGCAGCGCCAGCCCGGTGCACGCCGCGCCATCAGCGCACCGTCCCGGTCGACCCGCGTTCGCTCCGTGGTCCCGGCGTGCCGGCGCTCACGGCTCGTGGCGGACGACCTCGCCCCAGTCCAGGGCGACCAGGTCGGGCTCGATCTCGGCCGCGTCCCCGACCGCCACCACCACGACGTCGTCGGTGGACAGGTGGCGGCGCGCGGCCCGGACCACGTCGCCGGTCAGGGCCGACCGCAGCGCCGCGAGGTGGACGGTGGTGTGCTCGGGTGGCAGGTCGTCGCCGAGGTTCCCGGCGACCGTGCTGGCCAGGGCCCGCGGGGTCTCCAGTGACAACGGGATGACACCGGCGAGGTAGTCCGCAGCGCCGGCGACCTCGTCCGGGGTCGGGCCGTCGCCCGCCAGGGCGTCCACGTGCTCGCGCACCAGCGCCAACGCCTCGCCGGTCGTGGGCGTGTCAAAGGACCCGCTGGCGAGCATGAACAGCCCACCGCGGCGGAACGACTGGAGGCTGGACCGGACGCCGTAGGTGTAGCCCTTCTCCTCGCGCAGCACCGCGTCCAGCCGGGACGTCAGCGGGCCACCGAGCACGTGGGCCACCAGCCGGGTGGCGGCCCGGTCACGCGCGTGCGTGTCGGGGCCGGGTCGCACGACCCGCAGTTCGGTCTGGACCGCCCCGGGATGGTCCACGACCACGATCCGTGGCCCCGGGACCATCCGCAGCGGGTCCGCCGCGGTGGCCGCACGGCTGGTCGGCCCGAGGTCCCCGAGGTGGCGGTCCACCAGGTCGACGACATCGACGTGCGACAGGTTGCCGGCCACGACCACGTCGACCGGCCCGGTCAGCAGGACGTCGGCGTGGTGGGCGACGACGTCGTCGCGGGTCAGCGCCGCCATCGTGGCATCGGTCCCGCCGCTGGGCAGGTGGGCACGGTGGTCGGGGGCCACCGCCACGGCGCGCAGGGCGATGCTGGCCTTGCCGCCCGGGGTCGCCAGTTGTTGGACCAGGCGGTCGCGGCGCTGTCCGACCAGGCGGGCCACGTCGCGGTCCGGGAAGGTCGGCGTCAGCAGCGCCTCGGCCACCAGGTCGAGCCCGGCCGCGAGGTTCTCCAGCGGCATCGTGACCGTGACGCGGACGCCCCCGAACGACGCACTCGGTGACCAGTCGGCACCGATCCGGTCCAGGGCGGCTGCGAAGGTGTCACCGTCGTGGTGCGCCGTGCCCTCGTCCAGGGCACGGGCCGTGATGGTCCCGACCCCGGCCAGTTCCGCTGGTTCGGTCGTGACCGGTGCGTCCAGCAGCACGGTGACGGCCACCAGTTCACGATCGGGCAGGTCGAGGCTGTGGACGGTCAGCCCCGAGGCCGCCGTCTCGCTGCGCACGGCCGGCAGGGCCCACGGTTCCGGCGCGCTGACGACCGGCCGCGGGGCGGTCGTGTTGTCGGGCCGGTCCGGCACGGCCGGCGACCGGGTCGTCGAGGTGTTCATGCGACGTTCCGATAGTCGAGGATGGCGCGGTGGTCGGGCCCCAGCCAGGTGGCGGCGGCGGCCGACACCCGCTCCGGGGTGACCGCACGGAGCCGGTCACCGGCGTGGTCGCCCCACGTGGCGTCGTCGAACAACGCGACCCCCCGGGCATGGTCGTCGGCCCGTCCCATCAGTGTGGCGCGGGTGTCCAGGCGGTCCCGGCGGAGGCGTTCGCCAGCGCGGACCACCTCATCGTCGGTGGGCGGTTCGGCGGCCAGTCGCGCCACCTCCTCGTCCACCACCACGCCCAGTTCGTCCAGGTCACGGCCGGACCGCACCCGCGCGACCAGGGTGGCCACGTCGACCCCGCCGACCATCTCGAAGGTGCCGCCCGAGACCGCCTCGGCCAGTTCCTCGGTGCGCACGGCGCGCCGGACCAGGCGGCTGGCGCCACCACCGGCCAGGACCTCGAAGGCCACGACCAGCGCGTCGTGGTCGGCGTGGCCGTCCGGGGGCACGCGCCAGGTCTGGTAGCGCGATGCAGCCGGGACCACCTCGTCGGAGGACAGCACCTCGGTGCCGTCCCGGGGCCCGATCGACCCGTCGGGGGCGGCCGGGGGCTCGGGATTGCCGGTGATCCCGCCGAAGGCGCGCTTGGCCGCCTCCACGCCCTCCTCCACAGACAGGTCGCCGGCCAGCGACAGCACCGCGTTGTGGGGGCTGTAGTGGGTCAGGAAGAAGCGATGCGCGTCGTCCAGGCTGGCCGCGTCGAGGTGTTCCATCGACCCGATCGGGAGGTGGTGGTAGGGGTGGCCGACGGGGAACAGGATCGTGAAGAGCTGTTCCCAGGCGGTGCCGTACGGCTGGTTGTCGTAGCGCTGGCGGCGTTCGTTCTTGACCACGTCACGCTGGTTGTCGAGGTTGGGCTGGTCGAGCGCGTCCAGCAGCGTGCCCATGCGGTCCGCCTCCAACCACAGCGCCAGTTCGAACGCGCGCGTCGGGACGGTCTCGAAGTAGTTCGTCCGGTCGAACGAGGTGGTGCCGTTGAGGGTGCCGCCGACCGACTGGATCGCCGCGAAGTGCCCGGTGCCGTCGACGTTGCGCGACCCCTGGAACATCAGGTGCTCGAACAGGTGCGCGAACCCGGTGCGACCCGGCTCCTCGTGGCGTGAGCCGACGTCGTACCAGACCTCCACGGCGACGGCCGGGACGAGGTGGTCGGGCGCGACCACCACCCGCAGGCCGTTGTCGAGGGTCGAGGTGACCGGGGCGGCAGGCATCAGACCTCCATGGGCGCGTCGGGAGCGGTGGGAGCGGTGGGACGTCCGGCCGACCGGGTCACCGCCCGGCCCGCCACGGCGACCGGTCACGGTACTGCCCACCTCCTGCCCACGACTGCGCCCCTCCACACCCTCCGGGCCGGCTCGTCCGAGCGCCGCCGGTGCGCGCCCTCACCCGGTACGGATGGCATCCAGCGGGTTGAGCCGAGCGGCGCGACGGGCGGGGTAGATGGACGCGAGCACGCCGATCACGACCCCGAGCACGAGCGTGATGCCCAGTTCCAACCACGGCCAGGTGAAGGACCCCTCCAGCACCACCCGGGCGACCGCGAAGGCGACCCCGACCCCCAGCACGGCACCGACGACGGTGCCGACGATCGAGGTGACCAGGGCCTCCGTGCGGATCATGCGCCGCAGTTGCCGCCGCGTCATCCCGACCGCGCGCAGCAGTCCCAGCTCACGGGTCCGCTCCGCGATCGCCAGGACCAGCGTGTTGAGGATGCCGAACAGCGCGATCACGACCGCGACCCCCAGCAGCCCACCCACCGCGGACAGCAGGAAGGTGAAGAACGACCGCACGAGGGACACGATCTGGTTGGCATCGATGACATCGACGCCGGCGTACTGGGCGGTCACATCCTCGACCGCCGACCGGGTCGTCTCCAGGTCGACGCCGTCGTCGTAGCGCACCGCCAGGGAGTAGACCGGCTGGGGCCCGATCGCCTCCGCCACCACGTCCGACGACAGCACGGCGGGCGGGATGTCGAAGCTGAACCCGGTCAACGCCGTCACCTTGACCTCGATGGTCTCGTCGCCGACCAGGGTCACCTCGATGGTGTCGCCCAGCGAGATCCCGGCCGGTCCCGCCAGCTCGGACGCCAGCGCGATCCCGTCCTCGGACAGGTCGCCGTCGAGGATGTCCAGGCCCAGCACCGGTTCCAGCAGGGTCAGGTCGGTGGCCGCGACCGGCAGGGCGGACCCGAACGGTGAGCCGGTGTCGAGCTCGACCTGGCCGACGATGGTGTTGACCTCGGCGATGTCGGCCACGCCGTCGACGGCGCGAACGTCGTCGGCCAGCCCGTCGGGCACGGGATCGCTGCCACTGGCGCTGATCGACAGGTCGGCCCCGGCGAGCTGTTCCAGCTGGCCGATCGCGAAGTCGCGGATGGCACCACCGGCGGACGTCACGAACACCACCAGGAACACGCCGATGACCAGTGCATTGGCGGTGGCGGCGGTGCGCCGACTGTTGCGTTCAACCTCGGCCACGGCCAACTCGTCGGCGACCGAGCCGCGCGACAACGGCCCCCGCAGCCGGCGCGCGACCCACGCGACCACGGCCGGGCCGCCCACGACCACGCCCACCAGCAGCAACGCCGGACCCAGGCCCAGCAACCACGCGATCTCGCCGATCGATCCCGCCACCAACGCCACGACCCCCAGCGCCAGCAGGGCGATCCCCGTGATGGTGCGCCCGACCGACACCGGCTTGGTCGTCGGGTCAGCGTCGCGCATGGCCTCGACCGGACGGGTGCGCGAGGCCCGCCACGCCGGGATGAACGCACTCACCAGCGTGACCACGACGCCGGACGCCACCACCTGCAGCATCGACAGCGGGGTGATCGTGAGGCTGGCGAGGTTCCGCAACGACGGGATCAGCGCGATGGCGAGGCCGACCAGCGCCACGCCCAGCACCGCACCCAGCACCGACGCGATCGTCGCGACCAGGAAGGCCTCGATCCGCACGGCTCGCCGCACCTGCCGTGCCGAGGTCCCCAGCGCCCGCAGCAACGCGAACTCGCGCGTGCGCTGAGCCACGATCGTGGTGAAGGTGTTGAAGATGATCAGGGCCCCGACCACCAGTGCGAGGTAGGCGAATGCCTGCAGCCCGATGCCCAGCGCGTCGGCGATGCCGGCCGCGGCCCCGGCCTCGCGATCACGCAGTTCGTCGCCGCTCAGGACGTCCACGGCCTGCTCGCCGGCGGCGTCGCCCGCAGCCGTGGCGATCGCGTCGCGGACCGGGCTCGCATCCGCGTCGTCGACGATCGCGGCCAGCACGGTGTCCCACCCGCGCTCCTCCAGCGTGGTCCAGGTGGCCGCGTCGGCCTCCGGGACCAGCACGTCGGCGTCGCCCCGGGCGGCCTGTTCCCCGAACCGCGACAGGCCGACCACCGTCGGCTGCACGGCCCCGGCGCGCGAGGCCATCGTCACGATGTCGCCCACGCCGACGTCGGCGGCGGCGGCCAGTTCCGTGTCCAGCACGACCTCGCCAACGGCGGTCGGCAGCCGGCCCTCGTCGAGGTCCCACGGGGTCAGCGGGTCGTCCACGACGACCCAGGCGGTCGCGTCCAGCTGGTTCACCCCGTCCACCACCACGGCCGTGCCGCTGGCCTGGCCGATGGCCGACGTCACCCCGTCCACCCCGGCGACGGCGTCCACGACTTCGGGTCGCAGGCCCGGGGCCTCCAACCCGAAGGCCGACGTCGGGTCCGCGTCGTCCACCAGCGGCTCGACCGCAGCGTCGACCTCACCCAGGGCAGCGACCGCGTTGGCCGTCAGCGCGTCGGCCAGCGAGTCCCGCAGCACCAGCGCGGTCGACAGGAACGTGGTCGCGACCACGACGGCCAGCAGGGTGCCGACGAATCGGGCCGGGTTGGCGCGAACCGAACGCCAGGCGATCGTCGCCAACATCACGGTGACCCCAGTTGCTTCATGCGGTCCAGCACCGTGTCGGTCGTCGGGGCCAGCAACTCGCCCACCAGCGCGCCGTCCCGGAGGAACACCACGTGCGAGGCGAACGAGGCCGCCCACGGATCGTGGGTCACCATCGCCACCGTCTGGCCCAGCCGCTCGACCGCGTCCTTGAGGAAGCCCAGGATCGCATCCGACGCGGCCGAGTCGAGGTTGCCCGTGGGCTCGTCGGCCAGCACCAGGTCCGGCCGCGTCACCAGCGCACGACCGACGGCGACGCGTTGCTGCTGGCCGCCGGACAGTTCCGTGGGCCGGTGGTCGAGCCGGTCGCGCAGGCTCAGCACGTCGATGACCCGGTCGACCCAGGCCTCGTCCGGTTCGGCCCCACCCAGCTTGGCAGGCAGGACCAGGTTCTCGCGTGCATCCAGCACCGGGACCAGGTTGTAGGACTGGAACACGAACCCGAGCCGGTCACGCCGCAACCGGGTCAGGGCCTTGTCCGCCAGCCCGGTGATCTCCTCGTCGCCGATGAACACCCGTCCGCTGGTCGGGCTGTCGAGCCCGGCCATGCAGTGCATCAGGGTCGACTTGCCCGACCCGGACGGCCCCATGATGGCCGTGAAGGTGCCCCGGGCGAACCCGATCGAGACGTCGTCGACGGCGGTGACCGCGCCGTCCCCCGATCCGTACACCTTGGTGAGGCCATACGCGCGGGCGGCGTACTCCTGGGGGTCACCGGACCTGGTGGGATCGGGAACCGTCGGGGTGGCGGTCATGGTGGTCTCCGGGACGGCGAGGTCGGGGGCGGATCGCGACCATGGCCGCGACTGACCCGGACGGTAGTGCCGAGCCCCGGCACCACCCGTGAGGGGATCCCCCGAGCCGACCACCAGGACGCCCACCGGCAGCGACGGCTCCCGTGCCCGTGCGCGGTCCCGGCGACCGGCCCCACCTACCCGGGCGCGAGTTGCTCTCCGTCCCACGTCCACGTGCCGCTGCACACCGGCGCCGCCTGCTGATCGTGCCGGTGGAGAGGCTCGTCATCGCGGGAGGTCGAGGCGGTCGTGATCGAGACAGACGAGACCGTCCCGGACCAGGCCGTCGACCATGCGCGCGACCCGGTCGTGGTCGTCCCAGTCCACCACCGCAGCCACGTCAGCGCGCGCCACCGGGCCGATGGCCAGCGCGGCGAC
Source organism: Nitriliruptorales bacterium (assembly GCA_038233055.1). Taxonomy (GTDB): domain Bacteria; phylum Actinomycetota; class Nitriliruptoria; order Nitriliruptorales; family Nitriliruptoraceae; genus Salsipaludibacter. The sequence goes on along the minus strand of JBBSMS010000004.1, from coordinate 33,533 downwards.
CAGCCGCCCGCGACCCTGGCGGTCGGAGCCCTCGAAGGTCGACTGCGGGGTGGACACGCCGGCGGTCGTGGCCGCCGGGTCCTCGCCGCCGGTCCGCTGCCATGCGCAGGCGTGGACCACGACGCAGTCGTCGCACCGGGGGGAGCGCTTCACGCAGGTGGTGGCGCCGTGCTCCATCAGTGCCTGGTTCCACGCCCACGCGAGGCCGTCCGGCACCAGGTCGTCGGCCAGGTCCTGCACGGTGGCGCGATCCATCGGGGCACCGGCGACCGCGCGGGCGAGCACCCGCGCGATGTTGGTGTCGACGACCCCGTGCGCTCGTTCGTGCGCGAACACCGCCACGGCTCGGGAGGTGTAGGGCCCGACCCCGGGCAGGGCCAGCAAGTCGTCCAGGTCGGTCGGAACCTGCCCGTCGTGTTCGGTCGTGACCACGCCGGCCGCGCGATGGAGGTTGACCGCCCGGCGGTTGTAGCCCAGGCCCTGCCAGTGCGCGATCACCTCGCCGACGGGCGCGGACGCGCAGGTGGCCGGGTCCGGGTAGTCGGCGAGGAAGGCGTGGTAGCGCGGCACGACCCGGCTGGTCTGGGTCTGCTGCAGCATGGTCTCCGACACCAGGATCGACCAGCCGTCACGGGTGTCGCGCCACGGGAAGTCGCGCAGGTGCGCCACCCGCGACAGGATCCCGGCCACGAACGCCACCCGATCCGGGATGTCGCCCCGGGTCACAGTTCCGTGACGTAGAGGTAGGGCGCGGCGTCGGAATCCACGGCCACCTCGCCCTCCGGTCCGATCAGCACCAGGCCGCCGTCGCGGCGGACCTCCACCTCCGTCCCCGGCACGATCCGGGCCTCGGCCAGGGCCGCCATCAGCCCATGGTCGGCCTGGATGCGTTCGGAGATCCGTTCCAGCCGCACCTGTTCGGCCCCGGCCAGTTCCAACGACGACACGTCGAGGTCCAACGTCGGGCTCCCGGGGATCGGGTTGCCGTAGGGGGAGGTGGTGGGGTTGCCCAGGAACTCGACCAGCCGAGCCTCGACCCGGTCGGAGATGACGTGTTCCCAGCGGCACGCCTCTTCGTGGACGTGCTCGTCCGCCAGTCCCAGCACGTCCACCAGCAGTCGCTCGGCCAGGCGATGCTTGCGCATGACCTGGCGGGCGAGTCTGCGGCCGTCGGTGGTGAATCCCACGGTCCGGTCGTCGTTGAGCACCAGCAGGTCGTCGCCGATCATGCGTCGCACACCCTCGGACACGCTGGGGGCACTCAGCCCGAGGCGGTCGACGAGGCGGGCACGAAGGGCAGGGATGCCCTCCTCCTCGAGTTCGAGGACGGTGCGGAGGTACATCTCCTGCGAATCGATGAGCCCCTCGTGCATCAGACCTCCCGATCGGGTCGGTGGCCATCGTAGACCGCCACCGGGTGCGATCGTCATCCTGTGCACGCGGCGCCCATCGGTCGGCGCGAGCGCGGTGGTCATCCGCGGTCGAGGACGCCGGTCCGGCCGCCCGACCCGGCCGCCCAGCAGGACCCGTCCCGCGCGCACTCCACGGCGTGCCAGCCCACGTCCGAGAAGCGTCGCCAGCGGGTGCCACCATCGGTGCTGACATCGCTGCCGTTGGGTCCGACCGCGACCACGGTGTGGGGCAGGCCGATGACCCAGGCCGCCCCCGATCGATAGCCCGTCGGCGTCGCGTCGGCATCCGCGGGCAGCCACGTGTCGCCGCCGTCGCGCGTGGTCGCCGCGGCGTCCACGGCGACGTCGGGCTGCAGGAAGTCACCCCCCAGCGCGACGCCGACCCGCGGCGTGCGGAAGGCGAGTGTGAAGACCCCGCCGGCGTCGGTGGCCCGCAGCGGCGTGTCCGTGACCTCGAAGGACTGGCCGCGGTCGTCGGTGTGGAAGACCCGCGCGGCCGCGCCGCCGGTGCCGAACCAAGCGTCGCGGCCGCCAGCTACGGCCACGCAGGTGCCGCTGGCCGAGAACCCGAACTCGCCGGGGGCCGCGGGCAGCGCGTCGTCGGGGACCCGGGTCCACGTGCGGCCGCCGTCGGACGTCGTGAGGACCCGGAACACGCCGTCGATGGTGTCGCCGACCACGATCCCGTGGCGCCGGGTCCAGAAGGCCATGCAGTTGTAGAAGGCCGCCGGCTCGGGATTGCGGAAGGTCTCCTGCCAGGTCGCGCCGCCGTCGCCGGTGCGGAAGATGCGCGACGCCTCGCCCTCGCCGATGGCCAGGAGCACGGCCCGGCGGGCGTCGAACGCCTCCACGTCGCGGAACAACAGGTCCTCGCTGTCCGGGGGCGCCACCTGCGACCACGTGGCACCGCCGTCGGTCGTGCGGACGACCTCGCCGTCGTCGCTGGCCGCCCACGCCACGTCCGCGCTGACCGCGTCGAGTGCCCGGATGCTGCCCTCCACGGGATTGTCGACCTCCGACCAGCCCAGGTCGGTCCGCGGCGCGGCCTGCGCCGGCAGCGCCACCAGGACGGCCGCGAGCAGCAGAAGGACACCCTTGGGCCGCGACCGCAGGGCCGATCGGTGGTGCGACGAGGATGGGGCGACGGTCATGGGACGTCCTGGGTCGGGGGTCGCCGCGACCCTAGGCTGCAGCATGCGTCCGGTCCGTCCGAACGGACGCTGGCTGGAACCGCACGGAGGACATGTGGACACGGCACCGGACCTCGAGACCATGCAGGGCTGGCTGGACGTGGCGGTCGCCGAGGCGGTCGCCGGCCGCGACCAGGGCGGCATCCCGATCGGGGCCGCACTGGTCGCCGCCGACGGCACCGTGCTGGGCCGCGGGCACAACCGCCGGGTCCAGGACGACGATCCGTCGGCGCACGGCGAGACCGCGGCGTTCCGTGATGCCGGCCGTCAGCCGACCTACCGCGGCACGACCATGGTCACGACCTTGTCCCCGTGCTGGTACTGCTCGGGCCTGGTCCGGCAGTTCGGCATCTCGCGCGTGGTCGTCGGCGAGGCCACGACCTTCCACGGCGGCCACGACTGGCTGGCCGAGCACGGCGTCGAGGTCCACGTGGTCGACGACCAGCGCTGCATCGACCTGATGGAGGCCTTCATCGCCGACCACCCGGACCTGTGGAACGAGGACATCGGCCAACCGTGACCGGGCCGTCCCGTGCCGTTCATCGCCGCGGCGGCCCCGACCCAGACTGGACCCCCGCCTCCTGACCGGCCTCCCGGCGGGCTCGCGGGGCGGTCCGTCGTACGCTGTCGCCCCGTCGCGTCGGCACCGGGCGGCGTCCTCGTGGCTCGGTCCGAGCCCGGGTCCCCACGTCGGAAGACGGTTCGAGTCGATGACCACGCCACCATCCCCGCGCCCCGACCCCGGGCCGGGACGAGTCGCGCTGGGCCTGTTGCTGGCGGTGGCCACCGGCCTGGTGGCGACGACGGGGATCCTGTCGTGGTGGGTCCACCACACCGTCATGGACACCGATCGGTTCGTGGAGGTGGTCGAACCCGTCGCCACCGCGGACCGCACCGTCGAACGGATCGGCGACCAGGCCACCACGCGGGTCCTGGCCGAACTCGACCTGGAGAGCCGCATCACGATGGCGCTGGCGGCCGTCGACGACCTCGTGTCGGACAACCTCGGTGACCTGCTGGGCGGCAGCCTCGGCGACCTGTTGGGCGGCGGGACCGACGAACTCGCGACCTCGCTCACCGCCGACCTCGAGGGACGCGTCACGGACGCGATCGACGGGGCGGTCGCGAGCCCGCGGTTCCGCGCCGAACTCCTGCGCTCGGTCCGGGGCTCCCACGCCGACCTGGTCGAGGTGCTGCGCACCTCGGACGACGCTGACGGGTCGACCGCTGCCGCCCGCGGGGACGTCGTGGTGGACCTCGAACCGCTGGTCGACGTCGCCGCCGACGAAGCGGTCGGCGACCTCGACGGCGTGGCTGGCGAGATCGCCGGCCAGGTCGTCGGGGACCTGCAGGTGCCCGATGACGTGTCCCGGCTGGTCCTGGTCCGATCGGAACAACTCGACCCGTGGCGCGCCCTGGTGGTCAACCTCGACCGGGGACCGTGGGTACTGGTCGCGGCCGGGCTGGTGCTGGGTTTGGCCGCGGTCGCCATCGTCGCCCGCTGGTGGAGTCCGGTCGCCCTCGGTGGTGCACTGCTGGCCGGCGCGGCGCTGGTGGGACCGGTCCTGGCCCGCGTCCGGATCCGGCTCCTGGCCGATGTCGTCGACCCGGCCGGGCGGGCCACGGCGACGGAGGTGGTGGACGCCGTGATCGCGCCCGTCGGCACGACCGTCCGACTCGTCGTCGTCGTGGGCCTGGCCCTGGTCGCCCTCGGCCTGGCGTGGGGCGCGCGAACGTGGCGCTGGCGCCGCCGCACGGCCTGACCGACCGCCGGACGGCCGCCGTCAGTGGCTGACGCGGTAGGTCACGTGCGTGGCCAGGGGCGAGTCAGGCCGGACTGTCCCAGTCGTGGACGTCGCTGCCGGACTCGCGCGACAGGATGTCGAGCGCGGCGGCCGCGCCGACCCCGGCGGAGATGATCGCCTGGCTGCGGTCGGGGCGGACCAGGTGGCCGGCGGCATACAGGCCCGAGATCGAGGTGCGGCCGTGGCCGTCGACCACCACGGCACCGTCCACGACCTCGGCACCGGCCGAGGTGGCCAGTTCCTGCGACTTCTTGCCGCCGGCGAGCACCACGTAGTCGACGGCCAGCGACTCGGTGCCGTCCGCCGGAACCACCGCGAAACCGTCGTCGGTCTCGCGGACGTCCTCGACCCGGGTGGTGAGCAGGTCGGCCCCGGCGGCCGCGACCTGGCTGCGGGCGCGGTCCTGGAACTCTGCCCCGGCAAGGCCGTCCACCCCCAGGTAGTTGTGCAGTTCGGCGTGCTCCATCAGCGAATCGTCGTCGCCCAGCACGGTCGTCTCGTGGCCGTTCTTGGCGAGGAAGAGGGCGGCGGAGAGGCCGGCGGGGCCATCTCCGACCACGGCGATGCGGGCCATGGGAGTACTCCTGTGATTCGACGGATCAGGACTGCAAGGTGTAGCGAGTCGCCCCCGTTCGTACCGCGCCGACCGGCCGTCCGACGGTCGCCCGCCGTCGGGATCGGTGGGCCCGAGGCCGAGTCCGAGCGCGCGCAGGACCGCCTGGATCCCGTCGCGCACACGCCCGACCAGCCACGACCTCGCCGCGGCCGACGCCGGGTCGGACCGGGTGGCGAGGATCGATCGCGGCCGGGTCTGGCCGCGCGGATCCCGTCAGCCGTCGACCGTCAGGGTCCCGACCATGCCCTTGGCGGCGTGGGTCTCGCCGTCGGGCGCCTCGACAATGCAGAACAGGGTGTAGTCGCCGGCTACGAGTTCCCACGTGGCGTTGCAGGTGCGCCCGGGCCCGTAGGCCTCCAACTCGAAGGCGCCGGCCTCGGCCAGGGCATCCTCGTCGGGCGCGCCGTCGGCCGTCAGCGGGACGTCGCCACCACCCGGCAGGACGGCGAACTCGTGCGCCTGGGTGCCCTGGTTGCTGGTCGCGAAGGTCACGACCCCGGCCTCCACCTCGACCTCGTCGGGGACGAACGCGTAGTCGGTCAGGGCGATGTCCACGGTGGCGTCGGCCTCGTCCTCCAGTGCGGCGTTGACCGATGCACAGTCCGACTCGGCCGCCGCCACGCCACTGCCGGACCCCGACCCGCTGCCCGAGGTGCCGGATCCCGACCCGCTGTCCTCCGAGCCACTCTCGCTGACCGTCGTGACGGTGGGATCGCCACCGCACGCGGCTGAGCCGACGGTGAGCACGAGCGCGAGGCTGGCGAGGAGCAGGTGGTGGCGGCGCATGGACGTCATCCGGTCATCGGTTGGCGGCAAGCGGCCTCAGGTCCGGACCGCGCGGCCGAAATACTAAGGTGCGCCTAACCTAAGCGCAAGTCCGCGACCGGCCCCGAGCACGACATGACGACGGCCTCCCCGGAGGGAGGCCGTCGTCGCCTGTTGCGTGTTGGTCCGTGTCGGTCAGTCGTCGCTGACGCGCTCCTCGTCGCCACCGCCGCTGCCAGCCAGTTCGATCGGCGGCATGTCGGGAGCCTCGACCGCCTCGACGGTCCGGAAGGTCACGCTGTCGGTGTCGGGGTCCACGTCGGCCACGATCAGGTTGCCCGCGTCGAAGTCGCCGAACAGGATCTGCTCGGACAACTTGTCCTCCAACTCGCGCTGGATCGTGCGACGCAGCGGTCGCGCACCCATCTGCGGGTCGAAGCCCTTGTCGGCCAACCAGCCCTTCAGGGTGTCGGTCAGTTCGAGGTCCAGGCCCTTCGCGGCCAGCTGGGTCTTCACCCGACGCATCATGAGGTCGACGATCTCCTTGACCTCTTCCTTGCTGAGCGGGTGGAAGGTGATGACCTCGTCGATGCGGTTGATGAACTCCGGGCGGAAGTGCTTCTTCAGCTCGTCGTCCACCTGCCGCTTCATCTTCTCGTAGATGGAGCTGTCGTTGTTGGCCGCGAACCCGACCGTCGGCGATGTCAGGTTCTTGGTGCCGAGGTTGGAGGTCATGATCAGGATGGTGTTCTTGAAGTCCACCGTGCGGCCCTGGGCGTCGGTCAGACGACCGTCCTCCAGGATCTGCAGGAGGGTGTTGAACACGTCCGGGTGGGCCTTCTCGACCTCGTCGAACAACACCACCGAGAACGGCTTGCGGCGCACGGCCTCGGTGAGCTGGCCACCCTCGTCGTAGCCGACGTAGCCGGGCGGGGACCCGATCAGGCGGCTGACGGTGTGCTTCTCCATGTACTCGGACATGTCGAGGTGGATGAGCGCGTCCTCCTGGCCGAACAGGAACTCGGCCAGCGTCTTGGCGAGCTCGGTCTTGCCCACCCCCGACGGGCCCAGGAAGATGAACGAACCACCGGGGCGCTTGGGGTCCTTGAGGCCCGCGCGGGTGCGGCGGATCGCCTTGGAAACGGCCGCGATGGACTCTTCCTGGCCGATGACGCGCTTGTGGAGTTCGGCCTCCATGTTGCGCAGCTTCTCGGTCTCCTCCTGGGTCAGCTTGACCACGGGGATCCCGGTCCACACCGACAACACCTCGGCGATGGTCTCCTCCTCGACGGTCAGGACGGTGTCCATCCCCTCGGAGCGCCACTCGGACTCGCGGTGGGCCTTGCGCTCGGTCAACTTCTTCTCGGCGTCGCGCAGGGACGCGGCCTTCTCGAAGTCCTGCTCGTCGATGGCCTCTTCCTTGGCCAACCGGGCCGCCTCGATCTCGGCGTCCAGTTCGACCATGTCGGGGGCCTTGGTCATCGACCTGATGCGCAGCCGGGAGCCGGCCTCGTCGATCAGGTCGATGGCCTTGTCCGGCAGGAAGCGGTCGGAGATGTAGCGGTCGGCGTACTCGGCCGCGGCCACCAGGGCCTCGTCGGTGATGGTGACGCGGTGGTGAGCCTCGTAGCGGTCGCGCAGGCCCTTGAGGATCTCGATGGTGTGCTCCATCGAGGGTTCGTCGACCTTGACCGGCTGGAACCGGCGTTCCAGGGCGGCGTCCTTCTCGAGGTACTTGCGGTACTCGTCGATGGTGGTGGCACCGATGGTCTGCAGTTCGCCACGGGCCAGCATCGGCTTGAGGATGGAGGCCGCGTCGATCGCGCCCTCGGCCGCACCCGCACCCACCAGGGTGTGGATCTCGTCGATGAACAGGATGATGTCGCCGCGCGAGGTGATTTCCTTGAGCACCTTCTTGAGACGCTCCTCGAAGTCACCGCGGTAGCGGCTGCCGGCCACCAGGGCGCCGAGGTCGAGGGTGTAGAGATGCTTGTCTGCCAAGGTGTCCGGGACGTCGTCGGCGGCCACGAACTGGGCCAGGCCCTCGACGATGGCGGTCTTGCCCACGCCGGGCTCGCCGATCAGGACCGGGTTGTTCTTGGTGCGCCGGGACAGGACCTGCATCACCCGTTCGATCTCGCGGTGGCGGCCGATCAGCGGGTCGAGCTCGCCGTCGCGCGCGGCCTGGGTGAGGTTGCGCCCGAACTGGTCAAGGACGGTCGAGCCCTCCTTGGAGCCACCCGAGGCCGGGCCGACGCCCGCGCCCGCCTTGTCGCCACCCTCGCTGGCCCCGCCGGACAGCAACTGGATGGTCTGCTGGCGGACCCGGTTGAGGTCGGCGCCCAGCTTCTGGAGGACCTGGGCGGCCACGCCCTCGCCCTCGCGGATCAGGCCAAGCAGGATGTGCTCTGTCCCGATGTAGTTGTGGCCGAGCTGCAGGGCCTCGCGCAGGGACAGTTCCAGGACCTTCTTGGCGCGCGGGGTGAACGGGATGTGGCCGGCCGGGGCGGTCTGGCCCTTGCCGATGATCTCGCTGACCTGTTCGCGCACGTCCTCCAAGGAGATGTTGAGGGACTCCAGCGCCTTGGCGGCGACACCCTCACCTTCGTGGATCAGGCCGAGCAGGATGTGCTCGGTCCCGATGTAGTTGTGGTTGAGCATCCGCGCCTCTTCCTGGGCGAGGACGACCACCCGGCGGGCGCGGTCGGTGAAACGCTCGAACATGTCATCACTCCTGCCTCGTGGGACCGTGTCTGTGACGGGTCCCGCAATGCATCGTAAGCGGCTGGGACGGCCGGCGTCCGCATCGACCGGTGGGACGGTCGGCCGGTGCGGAGGGTTCCCACGCCGACGTGGGCGGACGGTGACCGCGCTGTCCATGGGGTGGACGGTGGTTCGCAATCACGCGAGGCGAACGGCGATGGACGCCTCGGACGTCGTTCGTGCCAACGGACCGTATGGACTGCCCATTCCTCCCCGCCATCCCGTTGCGTGTCGCGCACGCAGGTGTCCTGCGCGGTTCACGGTCAGGGAGGCGCCGTGGCGACCAGTCCCCCAACTCACCCGCACGGTCAGGGGGCGCGTCGTGGCGACCACCCCGCAGCTCCGCCGCCCGGTCCGCGCGTCGCATCACCTCCCGCTCACCCGACCGTTGCGCACGTCACCTCGACCCACCGGGCCCTCGCACCCACCCGCCCCCGGGCTCGCCGCCTGGTCCCCGATCGGGCAACCGTGACGTCCGGTATGTCGCGCCGGCGCGACATACCGGATCCCGGCGTGGCGGGATGGGCCACCCCATCGATCGTCCGTGTTGGTGCGCCCGCGACGGCACGAATGCCACGTATGGTGAAGGCACGTCATCGACTGACTGACCACGCCCCCTGCCCCCTGTTCGGCCCTCCGACCGGACCCCGGCGACCGCGTGCTGCCTCGGTGTCGTCGATGGACCAGACCAACAGGCCAGTGCGCCAGGGAGCGACGTGGATGGGGTGGAGCGCAACGGACATGCCGCGACTCGACGATCGCACCGCCGTGGTCACCGGTGCGACGTCCGGGCTCGGCCGGGCCACCGCGATCGCGCTGGCCCGGGCCGGCGCGACGGTGGTCCTGGCGACGCGTGACGCGGCCAAGACGGCCGACGTCATGGAGGAACTCCGCGCCGCCATCCCGGACGCCGACCTGCAACACGTCGCGCTCGACCTCGCCGACCTGTCGTCGGTGACGGCGGCCGCCGCCGACCTGCACGACCGCCTTGACCGGGTCGACCTCCTGGTCAACAACGCCGGGGTCATGAACACCCCGAAGCGGCGCACGGTCGACGGCTTCGAGTTGCAGTTCGGGGTCAACCACCTCGGCCACTTCGCCTTCACCGGTGCCGTCATCGACCTGTTGGCCGACGCCATCGATCCTCGCGTCGTGACCGTGTCGTCGGGCCTGGCCCGGATCGGCTCGATCGACCTCGACGACCCGAACTTCGACCGTCGACGCTACGTCGCGTGGCTCGCCTACGGCCAGTCCAAGCTCGCCAACCAGGTGTTCGCGGTCGAACTGCACCGCCGCCTGCGGGCCGCCCGGTCGCCCATCGCCTCGATGGCCGCACACCCGGGCTTCGCCGCCACCAGCCTCCAGACCGCTGGCCCGAGGATGCGGGGTGGGTTCCGCGAAACGATCGCCACGCCGTTCAACCGGGCCGCCAACGCCGTGTTCGCCCAGAACAGCGACATGGGTGCGCTCCCGCAACTGTTCGCGGCCACCGCTCCGACTGCGGCGTCCGGCCACTACTACGGACCGGACGGCCTGTTCGAACAGCGCGGCCACCCCACGGAGGTGGAACTGCTGGCCGACGCCCGGGACCGCGACCTCGGCACGCGACTGTGGCGGCTGTCCGAGCACCTGACCGGGTTCACCTGGGACCTTCCCGGCGCCGCCACCTCCCGGCACGTCGCCTGACCCGCGTCAGTGGGCCATTCCCGGCCCGCCGGTCCACGCCGCCTCGAGCCAGACCACGTCGTGCCCCTCGCCCTCGTCCTCCCGCAACGTCGTGACCTCCCCGTAGCCCAGCCGAGCCAGGTCATCGGCCAGCGCGTCGGGTTGCTCACCACCCAGTTCCAGCAGGATCCACCCGCCGGGTCGGAGGAACGACCGGGCGTCGCGCAGGACCCGCCGGACGACGTCCAGCCCGTCCTCGCCACCGTCGTAGGACGTCGTCGTCTCGAAGGTGAAGGTGTCGCGTTGCAGTGAGGACATCGCCGCGGTCGGGACGTACGGCACCGACCCGATCACCAGGTCCACGCGCCCCCGCAACCCGTCCGGCACCGGATCGAACAGGTCACCGAGGTGGGCCTCGACCCCGTTGGACCGGGCACACGCCACCGACGGTGCGTGCAGGTCGCTCGCGACAACGCGAGCGCTGGCTCGCGTACGGGCCAGGGTTGCGGCGATCGCGCCTGCTCCGGTGCAGACATCGATCGCGACCCCGCCCGGCGGCAACCTGGTCACGCCTCGGCGCGCCAGTGCCACCGTCCTGGGCCGCGGCACGTAGACCCCCGGGTCGATCCGCAGGGCGAGACCACCGAAGTCGCTGCGGCCCGTGATCCACGCCAGCGGTTCCCCGGTCAGGCGTCGCTCGACGAGGCCGGCGACATCCACCCCCGACCGGTCAGCCGCAGCCGCGAGCTGGGCCGCCTCCTGCTGGGCCGCGACGAACCCGGCCGCGGCCAGGCGCCGGACCAGTTGCGGGCCGGGCCGGAGGTCGCCTCCGGCGCCGGGCCGGCAGTCGTCCATGGCGACCTCCCCGGTACTCGTGGCAGGCCGTGTGACGGGCTGCGACATACCGACCATACGAGCAGGCCGGGCCGGGGGCGCTTGTCGCGCGAACCGGCCGACCCGGCGACCACGGGCGGCCTATCGTTGCCGACATGCGCCCCCACCTCGCCGCCGTGATCGAAGAGTTGTTCGAATCGTGGCTGGCCACGCGACGACGGCGCCAGGGCTGGCGTGAACAGGTGATCGCCTACACCGGGTACGGCTCGGCGGCCGTCGCACGCGATGTCGTGCGCGTCCTCGGGCGGGTCGTGCTGGTCGAGCCGGCGTCGGCACGCTCCGAGGCTGCCGCCGACGCGACCGCCAGCGACGCCGAACTGGAGCAGGCACGCGGACGTCGGGGCTGGCGCGACTTCCTCACCACCCCGGCGGGGTTCGCCCGGATCACCGTGTCCGTCGGCATCGCCACGGCGACGACCAGCGCCGACCGGAGCGGATACGTCGACGTCGAACTGCACGGCCACGGATTGTCGCCCGGCTGGTACGAGGCCACGATCCGCTCGGCCGGGGGCGGCGAGGTCCGGGCCGACGTCCGGGTGATGGACCCCGAGGCCCGAGTCGGCATCGTCAGCGACGTCGACGACACCGTGCTGGTGACCCACCTCCCCCGGCCGCTGGTCGCCGCCTGGAACACCTTCGTCCGGTCCGAGAGCGCCCGCGAGGCCGTGCCGGGCATGGCCGGGCTGGCCGGCCACGTGCTGAGGCGGTTCCCGGATGCGCCGGTGTTCTTCCTGTCGACCGGGGCCTGGAACGTGGCACCGACGCTGGTGCGGTTCCTGCGTCGCAACGGCTACCCCGTCGGGCCGCTGCTGCTGACCAATTGGGGCGCGACCAACACCGGCTGGTTCCGGAGCGGCCGTGAGCACAAGGAACGCACGCTGGAACGGCTCCGGCGCGAGTTCCCACGTGTGCAGTGGATCCTGGTGGGAGACGACGGCCAGCATGATCCCAGCATCTACCGCGAGTTCGCCCGTCGGCACCCGGACGCCGTCCGCGCCATCGCCATCCGCACCCTCAGCACGGCCGAACAGGTGCTGTCGCACGGCTTCCCAGGTCCCAAGGAGGTCGACGCCGGCGCCAGCGGTGACCCGCCCGACCCCGACGTGCCGGTCCTGCGCGGACCGGACGGCAACGCCCTGCGCGCCGTCCTGGCCCAGTACGACGCGGTCGGCCTGGCCGACCGCCCCGTCGCGACCGCTCCCCCGACCTGAGCACGTCGCAGGCCCGAACACCGGCCAGGCCGTGATCCGTGGCGCCCGACCTCGACGGGTCCGGGGGGCGACGGTCAGGCGTCGCCGGCGAAGACGCGCGCGAGATGGGTCTCGACGCCCGCAGGGTCGGCGGCGACCTGGTGGCCGACCACGGCGGGTTCCGGCGTGTCGCCGCGCGCCAGCATGCCCTCCCGGGCCATCAGTTCCACCTGTGCCAGCACGGGTGACCAGAAGCCACCGTGGTCCAGGAACACCAGCGGCTTGTCGAAGCCACCCAGGCGCCGCCACGCCAGCACCTCGATGGCCTCGTCCAGCGTGCCGAGCCCACCCGGGAGCACGACAAAGGCGTCGGAGCGTGTGAGCATGACGGCCTTGCGCTCGGCCAGCGTGGTCGTCACCACCAGTTCGTCGGCGTCGACGTCGTGGATGCCGACGTCGACGAACTGCTGCATCGTGACCGCCACCACCGACCCGCCGACGGCCCGGGCCGAGTCCGCCACCGAACGCATCATCCCGGTCAGGGTGCCGCCGTACAGCAGCGTCCAGTTCCGGGCACCGATCCGGGTGCCCAGTTCGTCGGCCAGTTCGCGGTAGTGGGCGTCGACGTCGGCCGACGACGAGGCGAACACCGCAACAGTCGGTTGGGTGGAACCGGGGACATCGACCACCTCAGCGGTACTCCGGGGTGGGGAAGTCCCAGCGCGTGCCGTCGTCCCACGCCGCGCGGACGTTGCCGTGGGCGGGGATGCCGCCGTTGTCCTTCAGCATCCGGGCCGTGTGCAGCAGGTTCCAGGTCATGTAGGTGGTGTTGCGGTTAGTGAAGTCGTTGTCGAACCCGACCGGGACGTCACCCTCCTCCGGGTCGTCGCCGTAGCTCGGGCCCGGTCCGACCTCCCCGATCCACCCCGTGTCGGCCTGCGGCGGGACCATGTAGCCCAGGTGCTGGAGCGCGTAGAGCGTGGTCATGGCGACGTGTTTGACCCCGTCCTCGTTGCCCGTGACGATCACGCCGCCCGTGCGGCCGTAGTAGAGGTACTGGCCCTTGTCGTTGGTCTGGCCGGACAGCGCGTAGAGGCGTTCGATCACCGAGGTCGCGACCGAGGAGCGCTCCCCCAGCCAGATCGGTGTCCCCAGCACCAGGATGTCGGCGGCCAGCACCCGCTGGACCAGCTCCGGCCACTCGTCGACCTCCGCGCCGTGTTCGGTCATGTCGGGCTGCACGCCCGGCGCGATCACGTGGTCGACTGCGCGGAACTGGTCGACCGTGACGCCGTTGGCCTCCATGATCGCGATCGACTTGTCCATCAACGTCTGCGTGTGCGACGCCCCCGGCGACCGGGTCAGCGTGCAGTTGACGTACATCGCGGTGAGGTCGCCGTAGCTGGCGGGCGGCGCGGGCGACTGCGACACGACGGACTCCTCCGAACGAACACGTCAGGACCTCCACACCCTACTGCGCCCCGACAACCACCCCGCGTGCGCGCTGGTGCCCACATACGGAAGGAATCGCGCACGCGGGCCAGCCGATGCCCGCCGGGGGACGGCAGCGTGCGCATCCATGCCCGGATCCGGGACGAAACGCGCACGCTGGCGGAGGGGGCGAGGGGAGACGGAGGGGTGTTCGTTCCACAGGTCGCTGATCGTGGTGCCTGTGACGGTCCGACACGAACCACGCTGCCCGCATGACCAGGACCGGTTGGCCACAACTGCACGACCATGCACGGCGCCATCACGGGGTCGTGACGCTCGGGCATGCCGTTGCGGCCGGGGTTGCCCCGACCAGCTTCTACCGACGTCTCCACGACGAGCGGTGGACGGAGATCTTCCCCGGCACGTGGCTGCTCCCCGGCGCCGCGTCGACACGCGAGGCACGACTCCACGCCGCCATCGCCGCCAGTGGGCCCGACGCGGCACTCAGCCATGGCACCGCCCTCCGACACCTTGGTCTGGACGAGCGCGCCGGTGCAGGCGGCATCCACGTGGTCCGGCCCTACGGACGCCGAGCCGATCGCGTGCCGGGCCTGGCGAAGCACCGGTCCCGTGTCCTCGACGAGCGCGACGTCGCCTTTTCCAAGGGGCTCCCCACGACCACGGCAGCACGCACCCTGCTCGATGTCGCCTCGACGGTCCCGACGTGGAAGCTGGAGGCCATGATGCTCGCCGGGCGGCAGCGGCGACTGCTCACCCCCAGCGACCTCCTCGACCAGCACGAGCGACGTCCCGGGCTGCGGGGCGCGAGGACCTACCTCCGTGCCGCCACCCTCGTGACCGCCGATGGCGCGGACTCGATCCTCGAGCGCCGCGCCCGGCGTGCCCTGATCGACCACGGCCACACCCCCGCGCCCGATCCCATCCCGGTCGTGTGCGGCGACCTCACCCTCCACGTCGACATCGCCTACCCCGAGCAGCGTTTCGGGATCGAGTGTGATGGCTTCGCGACCCATGGACCGGGACAGAAGGGGGTGTTCGAGGGCGACCGGGGCCGCTGGTGGATGCTCCAGGATGCGGGCTGGCGCATCACGTGGTTGACCTGGCATCGCCTGCACGCCGAGCGGGCGTCGTTCCTCGCCGAGGTCCACCGCGCCCTCGACCGCTGACGCGCCACCAACTCCCAACTCTGCCGAAAGGCTGTGTGCGCGTTGGTGCCCAGATGCGGCAAGAGTCGTACACGCTCTCCGCCCGCCACGCCGACACCTCCAGCTGCGTGCGCATCGAAGCCCACATCCGGTCAGAAACGCGCACGCTGGCCAGATGACGGTCGCGGGCGGATTCGAGGGGTCAGGGGGTTTCGGGGCGGAGAGTGGGGAAGAGGATGACGTCGCGGATGGAGGTGGCGCCGGTCAGCAGCATGACGAGGCGATCGACGCCCAGGCCGAGGCCGACGGTCGGGGGCATGCCGTGCTCCATGGCGCGGAGGTAGGGCTCGTCGACGTGCATGGCCTCGTCGTCGCCGGCCTCGCTGGCGACGGCCTGGGCCTCGAAGCGACCGCGCTGGTCGTCGGGGTCGGTCAACTCGGAGAAGCCGTTGGCGAACTCGCGGCCGGTCACGAACAACTCGAAGCGCTCCGTGACGTGGTCCTTGCGGCGGTGGCGGCGGGCCAGCGGCGAGATCTCCACCGGGTACTCGGTCACGAAGGTCGGGTCCCAGAGGGTGTCCTCGACCAGTTCCTCGAACAGTTCGTTGACCAGCCGGCCCGCGCCCCAGTCGTCCCCCCAGGTCACCTCGTTGAGGTGGCAGACGACGCGCAGTTCCTTCAGGTCGTCGTAGCCGACTTCGATCCCGGTGGCATCGCGCACCAGGTCCAGCATCGTCACCCGCGCGAACGGGGCCTCCAGGTCCACGTCGCGGTCGGGGACCACGTCCGACACGACCCCGTCCTCGTCGGTCTCCACGACCACCTCGCCGGACCGGTCGGGATAGGTGAGGTCGGACGCCCCCACGGCCGCGGCGGCACGCCGGACCAGCGCCTCGGCCAGTTCCATCCCGTCCTCGAAGTCGCCGTAGGCCTGGTAGGACTCCAGCATCGTGAACTCGGGGTTGTGGCGTGTGCTCATGCCCTCGTTGCGGAAGCTGCGGTTGACCTCGAACACCCGCGGCATCCCGCCGACGATCAGCCGCTTGAGGTACAGCTCCGGGGCGATGCGCAGGTAGAGGTCCGTGTCCAGCGTGTTGTGGTGGGTCACGAACGGGCGCGCCGACGCCCCGCCGGGGATCGGGTGCAGCATGGGCGTCTCGACCTCGACGAAGTCGCGGTCGGCCATCTCGTCGCGCAGGGCCGTGAGGATCGCGGACCGGGCAGCGAAGATCCGCCGGGTGTCGTCGTTGACGATCAGGTCGAGTTCGCGCTGGCGGGAGCGCGTCTCGACGTCGGTGAGCCCGTGCCACTTGTCCGGCAGCGGACGCAGGGCCTTGCCCAGCAGCACCAGCCGCGACGGCCGGATCGACAGTTCGCCGCGGCGTGTGGCCATGACCTCGCCCACCACGCCCAGCCAGTCGCCCACGTCGACCAGGCTGGCGAAGTCCTCCATGCCGGCGGCGCCCAGGGCGTTGACCTGGACGAACAACTGGACCTCGGCCCCGTCCTCGCGCAGGACCCCGAACGCGAGCTTGCCCTGCCCGCGCCTGGCGACCAGGCGGCCGGCGACGGTGACCTCTTCGCCGGTCTCCGCCCCGGCCTCCAGGTCGGCCCAACCATCCCGCACGTCGGTCAACGTGTGGGTCACCGGCCACGACGGCGGGTGGGGATCCACGCCCCGTTCCCGCAACGTCGCCACCTTTGCCCGCCGGGTCGCGACCAACTCGTCGAGCCCGGACCCGCTGTCGCCGGTCGGCGTGGACCCGACAGCGGGATCGGTCGTGGTCGTGGAGGGGTCGTCAGACATGGAGGCCACCATGGGCGTGGGCAATCGGCTCGCGACGGTACTCCGTGCGTGGCGTCGCCCGACTCCGTACGTGCCGCCATCCGACTCCATGCGTGCCGCCAACCAGACGCCGAGGGGTGGGGCTCGTCGGCTGCCCATGTCCACGGGGCCACCCATCCCGCGACCCGCCGGGCGTGATTCCGGCAACATGTGGCCGGAATCACGCCCACGGGGCGGGTCAGCGGGAGGGTGCCGCGCGCGGGTGCAGCGGGGCGGGTCAGCGGGGCGGGTCAGCGGGAGGGTGAGGCTGGCGGACTCCGGGGCCAGGGCGGTCGACTCCCCGGGCCAAGGACGGCGGTCGGGCAGCCGTCGCCGGGGTGGCGCGGTCGGGACGTAGCCTGCGACCACGCGACCGGAGGCTGGACGTGGAGGCAGTGGCGACGGCGCTGGGCCTGGTCTTCCTGGCCGAACTGGGTGACAAGACCCAGTTGGTCGTCCTGACCATGGGCGCGGGCCGGCGACTCGGGCCGACCCTGGCCGGCCTGCTTGCGACGATCGCGCTGCTGCAGGCGCTCGCCGTCGGGGTCGGGCGGCTGCTGGCCGCGGCCGTCCCCGGCACCGCCTTGGGGGTGGCGTCGGGACTGCTGTTCGTGGCCTTCGCGGTGTGGACCTGGGTCGCGACCGACGACCACGACGAGGACGACGGACCGCCCGGCAGCCTCGCGGGGTTCCTGTTGGCGTTGTTCGTGGCCGAACTGGGCGACAAGTCCAGCATCGCGACCGCCTTGCTGGCGACCACCAACGACGCCGTGCTGACCTGGGTCGGTGCCACCCTCGGCTTCTTCGGGGCGACGCTGGTCAGCCTCGCCGCCGGGTCGTGGCTGCGCACCCGCATCCGCCCCGCAACGCTGCAGCGTGCCGGGGCGATCGCCTTCCTGGTGGTCGGCATCGTGACACTGGCCACCACCCTGGCCTGACCCCGCCGGTCCGGGCCGCGAGAATGAGTCCTCGCACGGCGCCCACACCACGGATCACACACGCGGACCGGACCGAGTGCTCAGCCGGCGTCGATCACGCCGCCCACCAGGTCCTCCAGCCCCCAGTCGATCCCGCCGAAGTCGGAGGTGAAGCCGAGCCGCACCACCACCAGGTCCTCGGACGGCACGACGACGACCTGCTGGCCCTCGTTGCCCGACGCCCAGTACGCGTCCGCCGGCACGCTCGGCATCCGCAACGACCCGTCGGCGCCCTCGTTGGGCCACCACTGCGCGCCGTAGGGGTTCTCGGTGTCCAGCGTCACCGGCGTGGTGGAGTACGCGATCCAGTCCGCCGGCAGCAATTGCTCGCCGTCCCACTCGCCGTCCTGCAGGAACCACTGGCCGAAGCGGGCCCAGTCGCGCGCGGTCATGTACGGGAACGACGAGCACACCAGCCCGCCGGACGCGTCCGGTTCCAGCACCGCCGAGTCCATGCCGATGGGGTCGAACACCAGCTCGCGTGCCATCTCGATGCCCAGCCCGGACGCCTCCTGGGCCTCGTCGCACAGGATGTTCGTCGTCCCGGACGAGTAGGACCACGCTGTCGCCGGATCGGCCGCCAACGGCTTGGTCGCGGCGAATTCACCGGTGTCGCCGGGCCGGAACAGCATGTTGGTCGCGTCCGTGTCCGGGTCGTAGACCTCGTCGAAGGCGAGCCCGGAGGTCATGTGGAGCAGGTCCGCGATCGTGATGTCGGCCCGGCGGTCCGCGGACCAGTCGTCGCGGAGGTCGGCGGCGTCGACGGTCATGGCGCCGTCGGCGACCAACCGGCCGACGACGGCGTTGGCGATCGACTTGCCCATCGACCAGCCCAGCAGTTCGGTGTCGGCGTCGAAGCCGTCGGCGTAGCGCTCGGCCACGATCCGGCCGTCACGGACGACGACGACGGCACGGGTGTTGCGCTGGCCGTCGGGGTCGTCTTCCGTGAAGGCACCGTCGACCGCGGCCTGCAACCGGTCGCCGTCGATCCCGACCGCCGCACGGGCCGCCTCGACGTCGACCGCTTCGCCGGCCGGCCAGGCGGCCGCATCGTCCCGGGGCGTGGCCGGCGCGAGTGCCGCGAATCCGGGATCGTCATCGGCCAGGGTGCACCCGGCCCCGGGCGTGTACCAGGCGGTGGACGACCAGCGGCCGAGCAGGCTGGTGGTCACGGTGTCGGCATCCTCGTCCACCCCGGTTCGCAGCAACGGCACGAGTGGGTTCGGCGGCAGGTCCGCGGCGGCCTCGTCGAACGGCCGCTCCGCCAGCAGGTGACCGGAACAGGTGACCTTGGCCGCGTAGCCGGTCGCGACCGGCGCGATCGGGTCGAGGTACCACGCGGCCCCACCCACCAGCGCCACCAGCACGACCACGAGGCCGAGCATCACCTTGGCACGTCGCGACATCCCCCGGCTCCCTCGTTGGATCCCCTGGCTCTCATGGAATCCCCCGGCTCCCTCGTCCACCGACCCCGCCAGCCAGCCCGGCCCACGCTACTGCGGGGCGCCGGTCGACCGGACCGGCGAGGTCGATGAGGCGGACAGGCCGCCGCTCAGAAGGTGCCGGTGAGGTGGGTGCGGGGCCGATCGGCGGCGAGGTCGTGGACCCTGCCGGCGGCCCAGGCGGCCACGTCGTGCTCGGCCAGGGCCGCCACCGCAGCGTCGGCACCGGCCGCCGGCAGGACCGCCAGCATCCCCACGCCACAGTTGAAGGCGTCCCACATGTCGGCCGGCGCCACCGGACCGCGCTCGGCCAGCCAGTGGAACACCTCGGCGCGGTCCCACGAGTCCACATCGACCGTGGCTCCCAGGCCGTCGGGCAACACCCTCGGGAGGTTGCCGGGGATGCCGCCGCCGGTGACGTGGCACAGCGCATGAACCTCGACCGCCGCGAGCAGCCCCAGCACCGCCCGGGTGTAGATCGCGGTCGGCTCGAGCAGCACCTCGCCCAGCGGTGCCGACAGGCCGTGCGACGCCGCGAGGTCGAGGCCGTCGACGATCCGCCGAACCAGCGAGTAGCCGTTGGCGTGCAACCCGGACGACGCCAGTGCCACGATCACGTCCCCGGCGACGACCCGGTCCGGGCCCAGGACGTCGGCGCGTTCGACCACGCCGACCCCGAACCCGGCGAGGTCGAACTCCTCCGGTGCGAGCAGCCCCGGATGCTCCGCGGTCTCCCCCCCGACCAACGCGCAGTTGGACCGGACGCACCCCTCGGCGATCCCGGACACCAGCAGCGCGACGCGTCCGGGGTCCAGCCGCCCGACGCTGATGTAGTCGTTGAAGAACAGGGGTTCGGCGCCGGTCACGACCAGGTCGTCGACGACCATGGCCACCAGGTCGATGCCGACCGTGTCCAGTCGCCCCAGTTGGCGGGCGAGGTCGACCTTGGTCCCGACCCCGTCCGTGCCCGACACCAGCACCGGCTCGCGGTACCGGGCCCAATCGATGGCGAACAGCCCACCGAAGCCCCCGATGCTGCCCAGCACCTCGGGTCGACGGGTGCGGGCGACCTGCTCGCCGATCAGCGGGATGGACGCGTCCGCCGCGGCCAGGTCCACCCCGGCATCGGCGTAGCGCAGCCCGCTGCGGGGTGCCGGGGTGGCGCGCCGGTCATCGTGGTCAGCGTCGGTCGTCACGGATGGCACCTCGCCGGTCTCGCCGTGGCCCGAGCCTACGCGCGCGACCCCGCCCGACCACCCCGACCACCCCGACCGCACCGACCGCCCTGACCGCACGTCGGAACGCGTTCGACGCAGCGGGTCCGACGCAGCGGGTCCGACGCAGGTGGGTCCGACGGAACGGCTCCCGGATCGCGTGCCGGCAGCGACACGTCGTCGATGGCGTCGTCGATGGCGTCTCGGGGATCCCGTAGGTTGACCCGCATGACGTCTCGCCGCGGCCTGCTGGCCTTCGTGTTCACCGTGACCCTCACGGGCATCCTCAACAACACGCTGGTCACCCCGGCGATCCCCGACATCCTGGCTGAGTTCAACCAGCCCAACACCCGCGCCGGGTGGTTGGTCGCGACCGGTTCCGTCGCGGGCGTCGTGATCGCGCCGTTGGTGGGCGTGCTGGCCGACCGCTACGGCCGTCGCGTCGTGCTCACGACCTGCCTTACGATCTTCGCGACCTTCGGGGCGGTGGCGGCACTCGCCCCGACCTTCCCGATCCTGCTGGGCGCCCGGCTCGGCCAGGGGTTCGGGTCTGCTGGGCTGGTCAACCTCGCCGTCGTGCTGCT
Source organism: Nitriliruptorales bacterium (assembly GCA_038233055.1). GTDB lineage: Bacteria > Actinomycetota > Nitriliruptoria > Nitriliruptorales > Nitriliruptoraceae > Salsipaludibacter. The sequence continues at coordinate 12,594 of JBBSMS010000004.1, read as the reverse complement.
GGGCGACCACTTCGAGGGCGCCGAACGCACCTTCTGGGTCGGCCGCAACGGGGCCGTGCTCACGGTCGGGCTCGCCGCGTTGCCGGCGCTGTCGGGCTTCCTGACCGAGACCTTCTCGTGGCGCGTCACCTTCGGGCTCTACACCCTGGCGTTCGTGACCGCCGTGCTTGCCTGGCGGCTGCTGGACCACGCGCGACCCGAGCACCCACCGGCCATCCGCGACCAACTCACCGACGTCGCCCACGTGGTCCGTCGACCCGAGGTGACGATCCTGCTGGTCATCGGCTTCGCGGTCTTCGTGGTCATCTTCGGGGCGTTCCTGACCGTGATGCCGGTCCACCTCGCCGAGGAGTTCGGATTGGAGGCCGGGGCACGCGGGCTGGTGATCTCCACGCCGGCGATCACGTCGTCCCTGTCGGCGTTCAACCTCGGACGGATCCGGCGGCGACTGTCCATGCGGGTGCTCGTCGTGACCGCCGCGTCGGTGTTCACGGCCGGGTTCGTGGTGATCGGGCTGGCGGGCGCCGTATGGCTGCTGGTGCTGGGCACGATGGGCTACGGCGCCGGCGAGGGCATGTTCGTCGGCAGCCTGCAGGACGAGAGCATGGCGCTGGCACCGGACCGCCACCGCGGCGCCGTGGTGGCCGGGTTCGTCGGGGCGGCGCGGCTGGGTCAGACGGTCGGACCGCTGCTGTTCTCGGCGATCCTGGCCGTGACGACGACCGGGAACGCGTTGCTGGTCGCGGCCGGCCTGACCGTCGGCATCCTCGTGCTCGGCCTGCTGGGACCGTTGCGGCGGACGCCCCAGGTCATGGAGGCCGTGGCATGACCCCGGCGAACACGGACGCGCGAACCGGACCCGTCACCGTCTCGGGACGGCCCGTCGGCAGCGACGACCCGGTCACCCTGACGATGGCCGACGGCCGCATCTCGGCGATCGAGGCCGGGGGCGCCGACGGCGACCTCCTGGCCCCCGGACTGGTGGACGTCCACTGCCACGGCGGCGGGGGCCACGAGTTCGGCGTCGACGACCCGATCGCCGCGGCCAGTGCCCATCACCGACGCGGGACCACGACCGTGATGGCCAGCCTGGTCTCGGCCAGGCCCGCCGTCCTGCGTGGCCGCGTGGCCGCGCTGGCCCCCCATGTCGGGCCGACCGTGGCGGGCATCCACCTCGAAGGACCGTTCCTGGCGCTCGCCCAGTGCGGCGCCCACGACCCCGGCGCCCTCCATCCGCCGGACGTGGCGCTGCTCGACGACCTCGCGGCGCTCGCCCACGGCGGACTGGCGATGGTCACGCTCGCGCCGGAACTGGCCGGGGCGCCGGCGTTCATGGAGCGGGCGCTGGACCACGGCCTGGTCGTGGCGGTCGGCCACACCGAAGCCGACGCCGCGACGGTCGACGCCGTGGCGACACGGGTGCACGCCCACGGAGGCCGGATGGTCGCCACCCACCTGTTCAACGGCATGCCGCCCCTGGACCACCGTGCGCCCGGCCCGGTGCTGGCGTCGTTGGGTGCGGCGGCCGCGGGACGCGCCTGGGTCGAACTGATCGCCGACGGAATCCACCTCGCCCCCGCGACCGTCGCGGCGACCTTCGGGCTGGTGGGCGACGCCGTGGTGCTGATCAGCGACGCGATCGCAGCCACCGGGATGGGCGACGGCCGCTTCCGGCTGGGGGACCTGGAGGTGGAGGTGACCGGACGGGTCTGCGAACTGGTGCACGGCGACTCGCTGGCCGGGAGTGTCACCCCCCTGCTCACGATGGTGCGCACGGCCATCGCCGCCGGTGTGGACCCCGGCCGGGCGATCGCGGCCGCGACCCGGCACCCCGCGGACCTGCTGGGACGCCACGACGTCGGGCGGCTTGCCGTCGGCGCCCGGGCTGACGTGCTGGTGCTGGACGACGACCTCGGACTGATCAGCGTCTGGCGGGGCGGGGCGCGGCTGGAGCCCGCCATCGACCAGGCCTGAACGGCCCGATCACGGGCTTCTGGTGTTTCGATGGCCTGTTCGTGACACACTGCAGATGCAGACGGGCGCCATGGTGCAGGCATGGCTCCCCGTCGGCGTCCGGGATCGCGTGGTCAGCGGTGATCGAACTTCAAAGGACCGCGAGATCGCGTGAAGTGACAGGGTGACCGTCGTCAGGTAAAGGGAAAACGCGGTGGAACCGGCAACAGAACTGGCTCGTTGGAACCTCTGCTCGTGGCGCACGTCGGTGTCCGTCAAACGCACCCCCGACGATCCGCAACACTGGGGGCATGGTGGACCTGCTGGCACGACGAGATCTCCCCGATCCGCGGGCGCCCGTGGCGACCCGTGGCTCGGTGGGCGACCTCGTGGACCTGGTGGCGACCGGGGGCGTGTGCGTGCTGACCGGTGCGGGGATGTCGACGGCCTCGGGCATCCCGGACTACCGCGGGGTCACGGGTCGGGCGCGACCGGCCACCCCGATGCGCCATGCCGACTTCGTCACGTCGGCCGCCAACCGCCGGCGGTACTGGGCCCGGTCCCTGGTCGGCTGGAAGACCTTCGGCGAGGTCGGACCCAACACCGGGCACGACGCGCTCGCCGACCTCCAGCGGGCCGGACTGGTGGACCGCGTCATCACGCAGAACGTGGACGGACTGCACCAGCGCGCCGGCAGCTCAGACGTCATCGAGCTCCACGGCACGCTCGCCACGGTGTCGTGCCTGGGCTGCGGGACGACCGTCGACCGGGCCGACCTCCAGCACAAACTGCGAGCACGCAACCCGGAAGTCGCCGAGCGTGTCGGCGTGGTCTCGGCCGACGGCGACGCCCACCTGGATGCCGACGCGGACTTCGTGGTGGTGGACTGCCACTGCGGCGGCCCGTTCATGCCCGACGTCGTCTTCTTCGGCGCGGGCGTCCGCCGCCACCTCGTCGACACCTGCTACCGCTCGGTTCAGGAGTGCGCCAGCCTGCTCGTGCTCGGGTCGTCACTGTTCGTCTGGTCCGGGCTGCGGTTCGTCCGGCGCGCCGCCGAGCACGACCACCCGGTCGCGATCGTCAACCACGGCCCGACCCGGGCCGACGAGGTGGCGGACATCCGCCTGGACGCCGACCTCACCGACGTCCTGACCGTCGTGCGCGACCACCTGGTCCCGATGCCAGCGCGAGCACCCGTTTCGCCGGCCACCGTCCCGGGGTCGCCAACGCCCCTGTCGGCGTCGCCAGGCCGGCGGAGCGCGGTGGCGCCGTGATCTCGCTGCACCTGGCCCGGTGGCTCCGGGACGCGGGCCTGGACTGGGAACCGGCCCTGGGCGACGAGTTCCTGGTCCCCGACCACGGCATGGACGAGCGTGTCTTCCGCATCAGCGACATGGTGGTGGAGGTGCGCCAGATCTTCGCCGGGACGATGATCGCGCTGAACGGGAGCACCGAGTGGGCGCTGGACAGCGTCATGCTCGGCGACGCCCTGTGGCTGCCGCGCGAGGACCAGTTGCGCGAGGCCCTCGGATCGGCCTTCCGGTCGCTGGAACAACGCGATGGCCGTTTTGTGGTGACGGCCCACGGTGCCCGGGGAGCCACGACGGTGGCGGCGACGACGGCCGTGGACGCACTGGCCACCGCGGTACTCACCTGGCTGGACCCGACCGCCCCGCAACCAGCCCCCACGCCGACGGACGCCGACCACGTCGGGGGGCCGAACCGGTCCGGGTCGACCGGCGTCTGACCACCAGCGCCGTGCGCATGGGTGCCCAGCGCCTCGACTCGGTTCGCGCGATCAGCCGGCCTGCCACCAGATCGCGTCATAGGCGCGGCCGGGGCGATAGAAGAAGACGTCGTCGCCATCGGCCCCGTCGAAGTCGGCGCCCAGGAGGGTGAAGGCCCCCTCGATCCGGATGCGCTCCGTTGTGAAGCCGGAGCCGGCGGCCGTCCACAACGAGTCTGACGCCGGGCCCTGGGCGTACCAGACGATGTCGTCGCGCCCGTCGTCGTCGAAGTCGCCCGCCACCGGGTCGTAGACGCCGTTGACGTTCACGTCGACCGCCCGGAAGGTCCGGTCACCGCGGCTGTACCACGACGAGTCGCCATCAGCCCCCGGGGCGTACCAGAACACATCGTCACCGGCCGCCCCGTCGAAGTTGCCGACGACCGGCTCGTAGGTCCCGCGGACCTGGGTGTCGTCGAACTGCCAGGACCGCGCCGCCGTCCCGTACCACTGCGAGTCGCGAGTCGCACCGGGGGCGTACCAGAACACGTCGTCGCGACCGTCGCCGTCGTAGTCGCCGACCATCGGCTGGTAGGTGCCGTTGACCGTGACCGCCCCGTAGTCGAACCTGCCGTCGCGGCGGCCGTACCAGATGGCGTCCGGGTCGGTGCCCGGCCCGTACCACAGGACGTCGCCGCGCCCGTCACCGTCGAAGTCGCCGGTGACTGGCTGGTACGTCCCGCTGACCACGATCGCGGCGCTCCGGAAGCTGCGCTCGGACGTGCCCGACCAGATCGCGTCGTGGGCCGTGCCCGGCCCGTACCAGAAGATGTCCCCGCGCCCGTCGCCGTCGAAGTCGGCGGTCATGGGCTGGTAGATCCCGTTGACCCGCTCGGTCGCCAGGTCGAAGCCCGCGGGCGGCATCGGGTCGCACAGCCCGACTCGTCGGGTCAGGTCGCACAACGTCGAGCCCCGCTCCCACACCAGCGAGCCCGACCGCGAGTTGAGCCCGAGCCGCAGCGAGGCCTGGATGTCCACGCCGTAGCCGGTGTCGGCCTGCAGCCAGTGCCGGTGGGCGGTGTCGTCGGCGCGGTAGGCCACGAACGGGGCCGTGATCGGCGCCGGACCGAACCCTGGGCGGGCGAACCCGTCGTATCCCTGGGCGCGGTCGGGATCGACGAACCAGCACCGGAAGGTGGTCGCCGAGCCCTCGGTGCAGGTGTGGGCCTCCATCCCGCCCAGGACGCCGACCGCGGCCTCGCGCGCCAGCCCGGTCAGTTGGCCGTTGACCAGCAACTCGTCGTAGATCGCCTTGCAGTTGCCGTTGCGGCACCCGTGCCACGGGGCCCAGACCGAGCCGAAACTGGGGCTGCTGCACCACCGGCTGGCGATGTAGGCGGCGGTGTAGTCGGCAATGAAGCGCGCGTCGATCCGGTCGAAGGAGGTGAACCCCCGCAGCGACGCGTCGTCCCACTGCCACGGTCCGATGCCGGGGTGCCAGAACGCGTCCCGATAGGTGTCGGGGTTCGCGAAGGAGTGCAGCGCGTCCTGGTTGTCGTAGCGGCTCATGGTCATGGGCGCGGGCGAGGAACTGGGCGGGGCGCCGGTCTCGGGGAAGGTCGGGGCCAGCACCAACGCGACCAACTGGTCGGTGGTGAGGCGATTCGCCGGCGTGGAGCAGTCGCTCTTGTGGTCGCGGGCGGCCTGGATCACCTCAGTGGTCGGGCCCGCGCCGAAGGTGCGGTCCGCGCGGGCCGGGGTGGCGACCACCACGCTGCCCACCAGGCCGACGACGATCGACAGCAACAGGGTCACGCGGGACGGGCGGACGACGACGGACCTCATGACCCGGTCGCCCACAGCATCAGTCGGGCCGCGTCCAGCGCCGGTGGGCCGGGTTCTGCCACGACGAAGTCGCTGGCCTCGCCGGGCGCGAGGTCGGCTGTCGCCACGATGCCGGTGGTGGCCCCGACCACGCGACCATCGCTGCCGATCCAGGCGGCCACCACCTGCAGACCGTCCACCGGGCCGAACGCGGCAGCCTCGCCGAACACGACCATCGGGTGGCCGTCGGCGTCGTCGTACAGGTAGGTGTCGGCCGGGCGAGGATCCTCCACGCCACGCTGCCAGAAGGTTGCCAGGTCCACCTCGCGGGCGGGCGTCGTCGCGGCGTCGGGCGCGGTGACGTCCCAATCGAGGTCGGCGACCTCGACGTCGCCGACCTCGAGTTCGAACGGTGCCGGTTCACCCGGCCGCAGCACCGGCAGGAGCGCCTCCACCCGGGCATCTCCGACGGCAACCATGACCGGGCCGACCGGCACGTCGCGCTCGTTGCGCACGAGCCCGATCGCCACGCCGTCCCGCACGGTCACAGTGTCGGCAAGCACCTGCACCGTGGCGCGACCCGACGTGGTCCAGCGGGTGCCCTGGAACCCGGCCAACAGGCGCCAGTCGTCGTCGCCGGTGCCGGCCCGCGCCGACGCCAGCCCTGGCTCGTCCAGCCGTCCAACCTCGTCCGACGCGCCGTCGAGCGGCTCGTCGATTGCCGTCGTCGGCGACGACCGTGCGACCTCGCCGACCGCCAGGTCCTCGGCCGGCACGGTGGGCAACGGGAGGTCGCGCGGGGCCATGGCGACCGGGTCGGGCTGGCCACAGGCCGCGACGGCGGCGGCCAGGGCGGCTGCCACCAGGCATCGGCGCGCGCCGGGAAGGATCGGCACATCTGGTCCTTGCACGGGGTGTCACGCGACTGCCCACGGTCGGGCAACAGGACACGGGCAACGACAGACTACTCGACAATTACGGTGGGTGAACACGGGGCCACCGCCACCCACGCGGCGCGGGCGTCAGCCACTCGACGCGTCGGCTTCGAGGGCGTCGAAGTCGAACTTGATCTGGGCCAGGTGTTCGTGTTCCTCGGGGACCGGGATCGGGTACTCGCCGTCGAAGCAGGCACGGCACAGTTCGTGCTTGGGCATCGGGGTCTGTGCGACCAGCCCGTCGAGGCTGACGTAGTGCAGGGAGTCGGCCTGGACGTAATCGCGGATCTCCTCGACCGTCATGTCGGCGCCGATCAACTGGGCCCGCGTGGCCATGTCGATGCCGTAGTAGCACGGGTTCTTGACCGGCGGCGAGCAGATCCGCAGGTGGACCTCGGCGGCCCCGGCAGCCTTGAGCATGGCGACCAGCTGGCGCGAGGTGTTGCCGCGCACGATCGAGTCGTCGACCACCACCAGTCGCCGCTCCCCGACGATCTCGCGCACGGGCGACAACTTCAGCCGGATGCCCATCTGGCGCAGCGAGTCGGTCGGCTCGATGAAGGTGCGGCCGACGTAGCGGTTCTTGACCAGCCCGTCCGCGAACGGCAACCCGGACTCGGCCGCGTAACCCGCGGCGGCGTCGCGTCCCGAATCCGGCACCGCGATCACGATGTCGGCGTCCACCGGTGCCTCGCGCGCCAGTTGCCGACCGACCTCGCGGCGCGAGTACAGCACGCTGCGATCGGACTGCACGTGGTCCGGACGGGCAAGGTAGACCCACTCGAACAGGCAGAAGTGCGGGGTCGGGACCGCGAACGTGCGGCTGTGCATGCCGTCGTCGTCCAGGATCACCAGTTCCCCGGGCGCCACCTCGCGCACCGGCACGGCCCCGGTGATGGTCAGCGCGGCGGTCTCGGAGGCGACGACCCAGCCGCCCGCCGGCAGCCGCCCGACCACCAGGGGTCGCACGCCGTGGGGGTCCCGGAAGGCATAGACCCGCTCGTTGTCCATCAGCACCACCGAGAACGCGCCCCGGAGTTGCGGGGCGACCTCCATGATCGCGGACTCGACCGAGACGTCGGGGTCGCGCGCCAGCAGGTCGGCCATCAGCCCGGAATCGTTGCCACTGGGCACGTCCAGCATGCGCGCGATCTCGGCGGTGTTGACCAGGTTGCCGTTGTGGCCGAGCGCGATGCCGGACCCGATCGCCGACTCGCGGTAGGCAGGCTGGGCGTTGTTCCACGAACTGGAGCCCGTGGTGGAGTACCGGCAGTGCCCGATCGCCACGTGCCCTGGCATCGCTGCCAGCCCCGACGGCGTGAAGACCTGGTTGACCAGGCCCATGTCCTTGTGCACCACGATGCGTGTGCCGTCGGACGTGGCGATGCCGGCCGACTCCTGGCCCCGGTGCTGCAGGGCATAGAGCCCGTAGTAGGTCAGGGTGGCGACGTCCTCGCCCGGGGCGAAGATGCCGAACACGCCGCACTCCTCGCGTGGGCCCTCGGCCAGGTCACGGGGATCCATGGACGAACCGTCGAAGGAGGTCATCGGCGACGGACTGGGCGTGTCGGCCGGACGGGACCCGTCGGGCGTGCTGACGTCGGGCGTGCTGGCATCGGGAGTGGAGCGCGGATCCGCGGCGGTCATGCCGGTCCTTGTGCTCGGTGGTGGGGCAGGCTGGGAGGTTCGTGCTGGGGTCGACGGGTCACGATCGGTCGAGCGACGGGTCGACGACGGCCGGCACGCCACCCAGGTGGGCGGCGCGGACGTCATCGAGGTCGAGGTCGAGCAGGCCCTGGACCTCGAGCCGATCGCCCCCCACAGTGCCGACGTCGGCCAGCGGCACGTCGGCGTCGACGCACAACCGGGCAAGGTCGCGGACGCTGCTCGACGGAGCGCTGACCAGCACGCGGGTCGGCGACTCGCTGAACAGCAGTTGGGCCGGATCCTTGGTGTCGGTCGGCACGATCTGCACCCCGATGTCGCCACCGACGGTGGCATCCGCCAGGGCCGCGACCAGGCCCCCGTCGGAGATGTCGTGGGCGGCGTGCAGCAGTCCGGCCCGCACGGCCTGTTCCAACACCAACGCGACCCGCGCCTCCAACGCCAGGTCGACCGGGGCGAGGCGACCACCCAGCGGCAGGTCGAGGTAGGCCTGCAACGCCGACCCGGCCAACCCCGGTCGGGTCTCGTCGCCCAGCAGGAACACGATGTCGGCCTCGGCCACGAAGGACGACCCGATCGCCCGGGCCGCGTCGTCAAGCACGCCCAGGACCCCGATCACCGGGGTCGGCCAGATGTGGGTGGAGCGTGGGTCGGCGTCCCCAGAACCCGACCCGTCGACGCGCGACTCGTTGTACAGCGACACGTTGCCGCCGGTCACCGGGATGCCCAGGGTCCGGGTCGCCTCCCCCAGGGCCTCGACGGAGGTGGCGAGTTGCCACATCACCTCGGGACGTTCGGGGTTGCCGAAGTTGAGGCAGTTCGTGGTCGCGATCGGGGTCGCGCCGACGCAGGCGACGTTGCGGAAGGCTTCGGCCACGACCCGACGGGTGCCCTCGGCCGGGTCCAGTTCGCACCAGCGGCCGTTGCCGTCCAACGCGCAGGCCACGCCACGGGACGAGCCGGGCAGCCGGATCACGCCGGCGTCGCCGTCGCCCGGGCCCAGCACGGTCCCGGCCCGGACGTAGGAGTCGTACTGCTCGTGGACCCAGGCCGCGCTGGCCAGCGACGGGCTGGCCAGGAAGCCCAGCACGAACGCCTCGAGGTCGCCGTCGTCGGCGATCCCCGGGACCGGCAGGTCCTCGGCCGCCACCAACGCGTAGCCGTCCTGCCACGCCGGGCGCTGCTGGGGTCGGTCGTAGGTCGGGCCCTCGTCGGCCAGGGAACGGGCCGGCAGGTCGGCGATCAGTTCGCCCCGCCGAGTCAACCGCAACCGGTCACCGGCCACCACCTCGCCGACCACCGACGCCGGCACGTCCCAGGTCGCCGCGATCGCCAGCACCTCCTCGACATGGTCGGGGTGGGCCAGCGCGAGCATGCGCTCCTGGGACTCCGAGCACAAGATCTCCCACGACTCCATCGACGGCTCACGCAGGTGGACCTGGTCGAGGGCGACATCCATGCCCATCGACGCGGCCGAGGCGAGTTCCGACGTCGAACAGGCGATGCCGGCCGCCCCCATGTCCTGGATCCCGGCCAGCAGATCGCGGTCGTAGAGGTCGAGGCAGCACTCGATCAGGGCCTTCTCGCGGAACGGGTCGCCGACCTGCACGTTCGGTCGCTTGGCCTCCAGTCCCTCGTCGAACTCCTGGCTGGCCAGCACCGACGCCCCGCCGATGCCGTCGCGCCCGGTCGACGAACCCAGCAGGATCGCGACGTCGCCGACGCGTTCGGCACTGGCCAACTGCAACCGCTCGGCCGGCATCACCCCGATGGCCAGCACGTTCACCAGCGGGTTCGTGGCGTAGCGGTCGTCGAAGATCGTCTCGCCCCCGATGTTGGGGACCCCGACGCAGTTGCCGTAGCCACCGACCCCGCGCACGACGCCGTCGATGATGCGGCGCTGGAAGGCCGCGGAGCGGGGCCCGGTCCCATCGACGGTGGGATCCCCGAAGCGCAGGGCGTCCATGACCGCGATCGGGCGCGCACCCATCGTGAAGATGTCGCGCAGGATCCCGCCGACCCCGGTGGCCGCGCCCTGGTAGGGCTCGACGAAACTGGGGTGGTTGTGGGACTCGACCTTGAAGGCCACCGCCAGCCCGTCACCCACGTCCACGACGCCGGCGTTCTCGCCGGGGCCGGCCAGGATCGCGGGCGAGGTCGCGTCCAGCGTGCGCAGGTGAACCTTCGACGACTTGTAGGAGCAGTGCTCGGACCACATCACCGAGTACATCCCGAGTTCGGCCACGCTGGGGACGCGGTCGAGCGTGGCCACGATCCGGTCGTACTCGTCGCCACGCAGGCCCAGGTCGTGACCCAGTTCCCGGGCGCGTTCGTCGGTGAGGGTCTCGTTGGCGGGGAAGCGTGGGTGGGTGGGGGCCGGAGAAGTCGGCGGTGTGGCGGTCACCGTGGTGGGCCTTGGTCGATCGGTCGGTGGGTGGGTGCGGGCGCGAACGGGGCGGGCACGAGGGGGATTCAGGCGTGGGCGGCCGCGACGGCGGCCGCTCTGACAAGCCCGGTGAACATCGGCAGGAAGTCGTCGCCACCGGCCAGTGCCGGGTCGACGGCGTGTTCGGGGTGGGGCATCAGCCCGACGACGTTGCCCGCGGGGTTGCAGATCCCGGCGATGTCGCGGGCGGACCCGTTGGGGTTGTCGTCCGACGCATACCGGAACACGACCCGCCCGTCGGCCTCCAGGGTGTCGAGTGTGGTGTCGTCGGCGTGGTAGCAGCCCTCGCCCGACTTGACCGGCACCGAGAACGGGCCGGCGTGGTCGAAGCCACGGGTGAACGGGGTGTCGCGACGCTCCACGGTCAACCAGGTCGGTCGCGACACGAACCGCAGCCCGGTGTTGCGCAGCAGGGCGCCGGGGAGCAGGCCGGCCTCGCACAGGATCTGGAAGCCGTTGCAGATGCCGAGCACGGGCCCGCCGTCGGTCGCGAAGTCGCGCACCGCGGCCATGATTGGCGCGTGCTGGGCGATCGCACCGGTGCGCAGGTAGTCGCCGTAGGAGAACCCGCCCGGCAGAACGACCGCATCGACCCCTGACAGGTCGGCGTCGCCGTGCCACAGGGCGACGGCCTCGCCGCCGCCGGCGACGACCGCGACCCGGGCGTCATGGTCGTCCAGGGAGCCGGGAAAGGTGATCACGCCGACGCGCATGCTGCTCCAACCTCGTCTGGTCTGTCGTGTGTGGCGGTGGGGAACCGGATCGGATGGTCGGCGCGGCCGATGACGGACCGGGGTGGCCGTCGGTCGCGTCGGGACGACGACGGGAACGGTAGTGGAGGCACCACCGCGGACTCGACAACCGCGTGCGGACCGCGCCGCCCGCCGGGGTCTCCTGGGCGGCTCGATCCCCCGGCGGCGACACGCGCGGACACCGACCCGGTCGCCCGGGCCGTCACGGGTCGTACCCGGCGTCGATGAAGGCCGCGAGTGGGTCATCCAACGCCAGGATCGTGTCGGCGTCGATGCATCCCAGCGGCGGATCGTCGCCCATCGACAGGCGCTCGCAGGCACGCTGCACGACCTCGGTCGCGACGACCTCCTGGTCGGCCGACACCGGGGCACCGGGCCAGGAATCGCCGAGGTGGACCAGTTCGTGGAGGACGAACGGGGCGCCGCGGGTGGCGTTCGCGAACTGGAACCGGGGCGACAGTTCCAGCACGATCCGGTCGTCCTCGATGCGGGCCGAGGACTCCGTCCCCGTGAACTCGAAGGTCGCGATGCGGACCAGGCCGTTGCCGGTGCGCAGGGTCTCCAGGCCGGCCTCGGCCTCGGGGAAGTCGCCCGAGGCCAGCAACTGGCAGGTGGCCGACAACGCGCGGGCGGTGGTGGCGCGGGCGCCGGCGTCGCCGAACAGCTCGATTCCGGTGGCACAGCCGGTCGCGTCCTCGTACTCGATGGTGGCGTTGAGGACGGCCGTGCCCCGTTCGTGGGTGACCGTCGCGGTCCCCGGCGGGCGCCGTTCGGCCGCCGTGAGTTCGACCCGGCCGCCGAAGGCGACGAAGGCCCAGGCCGTGATGCCGATCGCCGCAACGAACAGCACCAGCATCGCGATCACGAACCAGCGCGCCAGCACCGGTTCGCCGCTGGACAGGGCAGGCAGACCGTCGCCGACGCCTCCGGGGGATGCCATGGTCGAGTTGCTCCGGCCGTCAGGAGTTGGCGTCGGCACGTTCGTCGGTCGTGATCGTGCGCCAGGTGTAGGTCTCGATGACCGGGTTGGTCAGGAAGTCGTCCGCCATCGCCTCGACCGTCGCGGCCAGGTCGCCCTCGGCGACCTCCAGGTCCAGTTCGATGTGCTTGCCGATGCGCACGTCGGTCGCCTCACCGTGGCCAAGTCCCGGCAACGCGCGTTCCAACGCACGTCCCTGGGGGTCGAGGATCTCGCGCTTGAGCAGCACGTCGATGGCGACACGGGGCATGGCAGACCTCGGCGGCAGAAAGGGGTGATCTGGACGACTGACGCACCGGAACCGACGCATCGCC
>JBBSMS010000003.1:0-51849 GCA_038233055.1 Nitriliruptorales bacterium | reverse complement strand
GTCGTTCGTGATCACCGTCTACGCCGGGTGGTGGCTGGGCGAGGCCTACGAACGAGGTGGCATCTGGTTCGCCGTGGCCGGGTTCGTGTTCCTGATGGGGGTCTTCGCCTGGGCGTCCGCATGGCTGCGCCGCGAACCGGCACCGGTCGAGGACTGACCACCCGGGACGCGGTGCGGCCGGGTCGCCACGCGCGCTTGGATCGCCAAGCGCGCTCGGATCGCCCGGGCGCGTCAGCGGTGGCCGGTGCCCATCACCTGGTCGAAGATGGACTCGTTCGGGCCCAGTTGACCCAGTTCGCGCGCCATCGGTTCCAGCGCCTTGATCCGGTCCGGGATCGGGGGGTGCGAGCTGAACAGCTTCATCGGCAGCAGCCGGCCCCCGAACGGAGCCGAGATGAACAGGTGGTTGAAGTTCGGGTTCATCTCGATCGGCGTGCCACCCTGCCGCAGCCGTTGCGGGTCGTTGGACCCCCGTTCGAGCTTGGCCAGCGCCCGGGCCAGGCCGATCGGGTCCTGGGTCAACTCGACGCCGGTGTGGTCGGCGCGGGATTCGCGCGAGCGGGTGACGGCGGCCTGGATGACCATCGCGGCCACCGGGGCGAGGAAGATCATCGCGAGTTGGCCCATCGGGTTGCCGCGGTCGCGGTCCCCACCACCCCCGCCGAAGATCATCCCGAAGCGGGCGATCGTGGCGAGGTAGGTGATGGCGGTGCCGATGGTCGCCGCCACCGAGCCGACCAGGATGTCGCGGTTGTAGACGTGCTGGAGTTCGTGGCCGATCACGCCCCGGAGTTCACGCTCGTCGAGGGCCTCGACCAGGCCCTGGTTGACGCACACCACCGCATGGCTGGGGTTGCGCCCCGAGGCGAAGGCGTTGAGTTGTGGGGACGGCGACACGAACAGGCGTGGCATCGGCTCGCCCGCGCGCTCGGCCAGGTCGGCCACCATGGCGTGCAGGCCCGGTGCCGTCGCGGCGTCGACCTGGGTGGCGCGCGCCATCTTGATCGCGAGCTTGTCGGACATGAAGTACGAGTACCCGTTCATGGCGACCGCGATCACCAGGGCGATCGTGAGGCCACCCTGCCCCCAGTACGAGCCGATCAACAGCAACAGCCCCGACAGCAGGCCCAGCAGCCCGGCGGTCTTGAGCGAGTTGAGCATGGCCACCTCCGTGGAGCGCGCCCCACGGCGCAACCCGTGTCCCGATCGTAGGTCGTCGGTGACCGGCGACCCCTGTCAGCCGGTCGACCCTGCGGCGTTGGGACGCATCTCGGTTGCGTCCCGTGGGCTCCCCCGCCGACCGACCCCACCGCGAGGCCGTCCCGGTCGGCATGAGCCCGGCCGGGCGGGGCACGAGCGCCCACCGCCCACGACCCTGTCCGAAGGGCGGTGTCCACGAGGTCCGGCTCGTCCCGTGGGACGGATCCCGATATCGTCACGCACCACGAACCAGCGTGGCCGACGTGGGGAGCCGGTGCCGTGGGGACGGTTGTGAGGGGACTGGGAATCATCGCCGTGGCGATGATCGTGTCGGCGTTGCCGGCGAACGCGCAGGAGGCCGCCATCCGCGAGACCGGCGTGACCGAGTGGGAGGTCCGCCCCAACGACAACACCGCGCTGGTCGACATCGAGTTGGCGATCACCAACACCGGGTCGGGCAGCATCGACCACTACGGCATCTACCTCCCGATGGAGCCCGACGCGGTCGACGTCGACCTCGACGGGACGGCGGTCGACGTCTCGCTCGGTGACGAGGACGGCTTCACGGTCGTGGAGTGGGACCTCCGGCAGCCGCTCCCGAGGGCGCCACCCAGACCTGGCACATCGGGCTGAAGTTCGACTCCGCACCACCTCGCACGGACTTCTCCGAGGGACCCCGCATCACCAACGGGTACGTGGCCGTGCCCATCTGGGCCTGGGGCTTCGACGACGCCACCCTGGTCGTGCGCGTGCCCCAGCGGATGGCGCCGCGGCTGGGCGTCCTGGAACCGACTGTCGACGCCGTGGGATGGTCGGTCTTCACCGCCGGCGATGCCGGGACCTTCTCGGACGTGCTGGTCGGGGCGGCCGATGGGGCGGACGGGACCGGCAAGGCCATCGCGGTCGACGACACCACCCTGACCGTCCAGGCCTGGTCCGACGACCCGCAGTGGGGCGCGCAGGTTGGCGTGTTCGCTGCCCGGGCCCTGCCGACGCTGGCCGACTGGACGTCGACGCCGTGGGAGGGCGACGAGATCACGATCCGCGAGACCGCCACCCCCGAGGTGGAGGGCTGGGGCGGGTGGAACGACCCCACCGTCGACGTCCTCAGCGTCGGCGAGAGTTCGACGCCGCCCTGTGGACCCACGAACTGTCGCACAACTGGTTCAACCATGCCGAGTTCACCGAACCGTGGCTGATCGAGGGGCTGGCACAGACGGTGACGGTGATGCTGGCCGACAACCTCGACGTGCCCGACGCCCGCGCGGCCCCGGCGAAGCCTCCGAAGCTGGAACAGGGCCTGTTGTGGTGGGACCTGCTGCTGGCGGGCGCGGGCACCGACGTGCTGACCGACCCGGACGCGTGGTACGCGACCACCAACGACCTGTACGACACCGCCCACTCCGTCATCGACGCCATCGCGACCGAGATCGGCGAGGACGCCTTCCGCGACGTCGTGGGGATGACCCTGCGCGAGGAATCGGCCTGGGGGACGCTGGGCACGCCCGTGGCCACCGACGAGGCCGACTGGCGCGAGTTCCTCGACCTGGCCGAGCGCGTCGGCGGGTCGAGCATCGCCCGCGACCTGCTGTTGACCCACGTCGCCACCGACGCCGGCCCCGAACTTCAACGCCGAGACCGGGCGATCGCCGCCTTCGACGAACTCGCGGCCGAACCGATGGGCGTCCCGGCGGCCGTCCGGACCCCGATGCACCACTGGGAGTTCGACGAGGTCGACGCCGCCATCGAGCGCGCCCGCGCCACGCGCGCCGACATCGACGACCTCACGCTGCGGGCGTCCGACCTCGGCCTGGCCAGCCCGGACCTGGCCGCCACGTGGGACACCGGGTCCTTCGATCGCCTGGACGACGAGATCGGTGCCTGGAGCGAACTGCTGCTCGCGGTCGAGGAACTGCAGTCCGCCGCCGTGGCGGCCGACCTGCCCCGGCCCATGCCAGCACTCGACCCGGCCGACGACGACCCCGAGCAGTTGTCCCAGATGGTGTCGTCGATGCGGTCCGCCGTGACCCAGTTGGCCGCCGCGGAACAGGCCCTGGCGGACGCCGACGGACCGCTCGCCGATGCGGGAATGGCCGGGACCGACCCCCAGGCCATGCGCGACCGCGCCCGTGAGGCCCTGGCCGAAGGGGACGTCGGCATTGTGGCCACCTCCAGCCGCCAACTCCGCGAGCTGGCCGACGGCGCGATCATGCGAGGCCTGCTGCGGGTCGGCGGTGCTGGCCTTGCGGGGCTGGTGGTCCTCGCTCTGCTGGTCACGCCGGTCGTGTGGGTCCTGCGCCGCCGACGCCGCGACGGCGTCCCCCCGCACCAAGCGCCACCTAGGCTCGCCCTCCACCGCGAGGGAGCAGGCCGCATGTTTCTGGGCATCGAGGGTGGCGGGACCACGTTCGTGTGCGGGTCCGGAACCGGTCCCGACGACCTGGCCAACGTGCACACCGTCCCGACCACCACCCCCGACCAGACGCTGGCCGCGGTGGACGCCTGGGTCGCCCGTTGCCTGGCCGCCGGGATCGAACCGTCCGCCATCGGGGTCGCCTCGTTCGGGCCGCTCGACCTCGACCCTGACTCGCCCACCCACGGCGCGATCACGGCCACGCCCAAACCGGGCTGGCCGGGCGCTGACATCCCCGGACACCTCCGTGACCGTTTCGGGCTGCCCGTCGCCGTCGACACCGACGTGAACGCCGCAGCCGTCGCCGAGGCACGCTGGGGCGCGCTGCAGGGGGGTGGTGCGGGGGTGTACCTCACCGTCGGTGCCGGGGTCGGCGGCGGCGTGGTCGTGGAGGGACGACCGATCCGCGGCCTCGTCCACCCCGAGATGGGCCACCTGCTCGTGCGCCGCCATCCGCTCGACGACGCGCCCGGCTCGTGCCCGTACCACGGCGACTGCGTGGAGGGCCTGGCCAGCGGGACGGCGTTGCGCGCCCGGTTCGGCCGCGACGGCGACCAGTTGGCGGGCGCCGACGTCGCGCTGGCGCGCACCCTGGTCGGGTCCTACCTCGCTCAGGTGGTCGCGATCGTCACGCTGACCCTGTCGCCACGACGGGTCGTGCTCGGTGGCGGCGTCCCGACGATGGACGGCCTGCTCGACGAGGTCCGGCGGGTCGCGGTGGAACTGCTGGGTGGGGCGATCCCGCATCCACGCATCACCGACGGCGCGCGCGACTACGTCGTGCCGCCCGGCCTGGGGCGCCACGCCGGCCTGGTCGGAGCGCTCGCGCTGGCCGCCGACGCACACACGCGGGCGCCCGACGCCCGCCCCGACCGCCACGTCACGCCGAGCCCGCCATGAGGCCGCTGCTGCTGGACCCCGTGCTCGTCGCCAAGCCGTGGGGTGGACGCCGCCTGGACGACCTGGGTGCCGACCTGCCCGCCGACGGCACGTGGGGCGAGGCCTGGGTGGTCGCCGACCTCGACCCGGCCGACACCCCCCAGCCCGACCCGACCAGCCGGGTCCGCGGTGGCGCCCATGCCGGCCGGTCGCTCGCCGAGGTGATCGCCGCTGACCGCGACGGTCTGCTGGGCCCCGCGGCCGACGTCGGTGGCCGGTTCCCGTTGCTGGTGAAGGTGCTGGACGCCCGCGAGCACCTGTCGGTGCAGGCCCATCCCCCGGCCAGCCTGCTCGCGACCCACCCGTCCGCCCGGCTCAAGACCGAGTCGTGGGTGGTCGTGGGGGCCGACGACGGCGCGGAGTTGTTCCTGGGCCTGGCCGACGGCGTGACCCGCGACCGGGTCCGGGCCGCGTTGGGCACCCCCGACCTGGTGCCGCTGCTGCGGGCGATCCCGGCCCGGGTCGGGGACGTGTTCCACGTGCCCGCCGGGATCGTGCACGCGCTGGGCGCCGGCGTGGTCGTGGCCGAGGTGCAGACCCCGTCGGACACGACCTGGCGGCTCTACGACTGGACCAAGGAGTACGAGCGCGCACCCCGCGACCTCCACACCGGGCCCGGGTGGGAGGCCGTGGCGGCGACCTGGGCCGTCAACACGACCCGGCCGGAACCGGCCCCGTCGACCGGTCGACTGGTGACCACCGACCACTACACCATCGACCGGGTCGTCCCGGCGTCCGGACGACCCGTCCCGACCCCCGACGGGTGGCCCGCCGTAGTCATGGTCTTGGCCGGGAGCCTGGAGGCGGACGGCGAGGTGATCGGCCCCGGGCAGGTGGTGGTGGTCCCGGCGAACCTCGACGGGACGGCCCCGACGGCCGCCGACGACACCGACGTGCTGGTGGTGGTCCCGACCGACGGGGCCCCGAAGGGCGGCCCCGACGCCTGAGCCCGCCTGCGTCGACGGGATGGTGGTGGCCCGCACGACCGCGCACGAGCCACGGCCCGGCGGACGCCCCGCGGCCCGCGGAGGCGACCGCGATCCCGATACCGTGGCGAGCCGGCATGACAGGGCGCTGACGTCTGGGGACCGCCGCCATGGGGATCACTGCACGTGTGGCTTCCGTCGTACTGGGCCTTGGACTGGTGGTCGCCCTGCTCATCGCAACCGGCCAGCCCGCGGCCGCCCAGGACGACGGACTCGACGAGTCCGCCACCACCACCTGGACCATCTCGCCGAGCGATGGCGAAGCCCGGCTGACCATCGACCTGTCGCTGCGCAACACCATCGCGGACACCGGCGACGGTCGCACCTTCTTCGACGGCTACGGCATCGCGATGCCGATGCCACCGGGCGACGTCGAGGTCCGCATCGGCGGCGACCAGGTCGATGCCGAGGTCACCACCCTGGACGACGGCACCCCCGGCATCCGTTGGGACTTCCCGGACCAGCTGTTCTTCGACGAGCGCCAGGACTGGCAGGTCCAGGTGGTGTTCCCGACCGCCCCGCCGCGCAGTGACTTCGACCAGGGCCCGCGCGTCACCGAGGCGTTCGTGATGGTCCCGATCTGGGCCTGGGGACCCGACGACGCCGACCTCGTGGTCCGGGTCCCGGACTCGATGGACCCACACCTCGGGCTGGGCGATCCGACCGGCGTCCGCGACGGCACGGCGATCTTCCGTCGGGACGAGGCAGCAGACCTCTCCGAGTTCCTCGTCGGCGCGTCCGATGCAGGTGAACGCAGCACCGAGACCATCGACGTGGGCGGCACCGCGGTCACGATCGAATCCTGGCCCGACGACCCCGAGTGGGGCGACCGCATGGCCGACTTCGCGGCCAAGGCGTTGCCGGAACTGGCCGCCTGGACCGACACGCCCTGGGCCGAGACCGACCTGACGATCCGCGAGACCGCCCGCCCGATCGCCGAGGGCTGGGGCGGGTGGAACGATCCCGATGCCAACGAGATCAGCGTCGGGGAGGACTTCGACCGGGCGCTCTGGACCCACGAACTGGCGCACAACTGGATTGACGACGAGCAGTTCTCGGAGGACTGGCTGCGCGAGGGCATGACCGAGACCGTCACGGCCCTGTTGGCGGACGAACTGGGGATCAAGGACCCGCCCGAAGCCGACGCGACCCGGCGACCGCTGGCCGCGTGGAACGACATCCTCGCCGCCGCCGACCGGGAACTGGTCGACGACCCGGTTGGCTGGTACGACACGACCGGGTCGTTGTACGCCGGCGCGCAGTACGTGGTCGGGACGGTCGCCGACGAGGTCGGCGAGGACACCTTCCGCGAGATGGTGCGCATGACCCTGCACGACGAGTCGGCGTGGGGGGACCTGGGCACGGCCGTTCCGGACAGCGCCGCGAACTGGCGCGAGTTCGTCGACCTGGCAGAACGGGTCGGCGGCTCGACGACGGCCCGGGAACTGGTCGTCGAGCGGGTCCATCCCGACGCCGCGGACCTGCTGGACCGCCGCGACGAGGCCATCGCCGCGTGGGACACGATCGCCGACGACCCGTGGGGCGTGCCGACCAGCATCGCCGCGGCCATGCACGTCTGGCGCTTCGACGACGCCGAGGCACGGATCGACGAGGCGCTGGCGGCCCGGGCCGAGATCGACGCGCTGACGGCCCGCGCCGACGCCATGGGCCTGGCCGCGCCCGACCTGCAGGAGGCCTGGCGCACGGGCTCGATGACGACGGTCACCGACCGGGTCCGCGCCGTCGACGCCGCGCTGGACGATGTCGACGACCTGCGCGACCGCGTCGGGCGGGCCGGCCTGCCCGAACCGAACCTGGGCGTGGACCCGGCCACGGACGAACCGGCCGACATCCGCCGCCGCGTGTCGACCGTGGCCGCCTCCATCGACCAGATCGTCGACGCCGAGGCCTCGCTGGACGCTGTGGCCAGCGACCCGATCGCGAGTGTCGGCCTGGCCGGAGCCGACCACGAGGCCCTGCGTGCCGACGTGCGGCGGGCATTCCGACGCGGCGACGTGCAGGGCGTGACCACCGCGACCGCCGAACTCACCGACGTCGTGGACGGCGCCACCGACGAGGGCCGGCTGCGGGTGGGCGGTGCCGGGGCAGCGGTCGCGCTGCTGTTCCTGCTGCTCGTCTACCTGGTGTGGCGACATCGACGACGCCGGACAGCCGACGTCGTCTGAGTACGAACACGGCCGATACGTGGTGGTGCAGGCCCGTGGGCCGCTCGGCTCACAGGGTCGCGAAGACCTCGGCGTCGACCGGGACCCCGGCCAGCCGGATGATCGCGGCCAGCGTCCAGTCCGGACGACCCTCGTCGACCGAGGCGTCGCGGTTGTCCTCAGGCCGCAGGAGCACGTCGCCGTCGGGCGTCCACCCCGGGTGTTGGTTGACCGACGAACGCGGGTCCCCCAGCAGCAATCCCGAGAAGGTTGCACCGACCAGGATCGACCCCATCGTGCCCAGGCGCTGGCCCGCGTGCTGCAACTCGGCCTCCTTGAGGATCGCGTACCACAGCGAGTCCGGTTCACCGTCGTTCAGCGCAACGGGGTCGACCCCCAACGCGTTGGCCACGTCGGTGCCCGATGGCAACTCGAACTGGAGGCCGCGCTTGAGGTTGCGGTAGGCCAGCATGTTCAGCAGCGAGTCGGCGTCGTCGTGTTCGTGCAACGAAACGAACTGAGCGAGTTCGCCATCCTAGTGTCGATCCGCCGCGCGCTGCGGGAAGAACCCGTCTATCGACGACTCCATGTCGAGGAACCAGTCCCACTGGATGCAGTTGCGCTGGTGCAGCGCCCGGAACCCACGCAGGTCGTCGGGGTCGTCGGTGGCGCGGGTGAAGATCGGGACGTGGCGCTGGAACCCCCGGTGGATGTTGGTCGGGTAGCTGTTGCGAACCATCGAGTGCCCGAACCGGTACGCCGCGACGGAGAACTCGATCGGCATGTACGGCTGGTTCTTCCAGGCATACACGTCCTTGTAGCCCGGCTTCCAGCGCAGGCGCCCGTTGTCGTCGGGATCGTTGACCAGCGCAGCGGCGTGGATTGCGGGATCGAGCACGCGTCCGAGGAAGTCGTGCCACACGACCCACTGGTACAGCCAGCGCAGGCTGCGCCGGGCGAGGTCGAAGGCCCGGTCGGGATCCGCGGTCACCTCCCAGGCACGGTCGACCAGCGTGTTGTGGGCCAGCAGGAATGCGAGTTGCAGTTGGCTGACCATGCCGTTCTCGTCGTTGCGCATGTCCCCGATCAGGGCGCGCCCCTGGCTGTTGCGGGGCAGGTCGCGCACGGCCCCGCGGCAACCAGAGGCACGGGCAGTCACCGGTGATACCGGCCGGGCGTGGAGATCGGAGGTCGCCACGGCGTCTCGACCGTGGCCGGCCTCGAGGGTCCCGGCCAGGTCGGGACCCTCGGGCCGTCTTCGAAGGTCGTTTTCGGGTCCGTGGACCGCGCCGGGCGGACATGATGTGGTCAACGCTCCAGTCCCCGAGTGGCTGCCGTCGAGGAGGCCCCACGTCCACGGGCCGTCAGACCGGCGTCCTGCCGAGGCCTCGAGCACCGCCGACGGCCAGCATGGTCTCGGCCGACGCACCCCCACCACGGGATCCCGCGCGATCTCGACCTGAATGAGGCCAACACATGACACCCGACGCCGCTGCCCCGTCCGACCCGGAGACCCCTGCCCCGTCCGACCCGGTCGACCTGTTGGACCATGGTCGGGACCTGCTGGCCACGGCCCGCAGCGCGTCGTCGGGGCGTGCCGCCCACAACCTGCTCCCGGGTGGCGGCCAGGTCGTCACCCAGACCATGTTGGCCCTGGTCGCGGACGCCGTCATGGCGGACCACACCGCCCCGGGCGTGGCCACCCTGCTGGTGCTCGACGGCTCCGGCGTCCTGACCGTGGATGACGACCGATGCCCCGTGGCGGCCGGACAGTGGCTGCGGCTCCCCGAACGTTCCCACGGGTTGCGGGCCGTGACCGACCTGGTGTGCCTGCTGACCGTGGCCACGACACCTCGGCCAGCGTCCGGCGACGGCGCTGCCTGACGGCCCCCGTCACCACCCCGTCGTCGGCGCCGACATCATCGGGGCGGGGTGCAGTCAGGCAGTGACGACGGCCAGGGTGTCGGCGGCGATGGTGGCCTCCTCGGCGGTCGCGACCACCAGCACGGCCGGCGTGGCACGCGCGGGGCTGATCCGCACCGGGCCGTCACCGGCATCGGCGCGCGCGTTCGCGTCCTCGTCCAGGACCAGGCCAAGGTGCGCGAGCGGTCCGATCACCGCGGCCCGCGTGGCCGGGTCGTGTTCGCCGATGCCGGCGGTGAACACGACCGCGTCGAGTGCACCGAGTTCGGCCAGGTAGGCGCCGACGTAGCCGCGCACGCGCCGGGCCATGACGTCCAGCGCCAGTCGCGCGTCCTCGTCGCCGTCGTCCGCGGCTGCCCGCAGGCGACGGACATCGTTGGACCCGCCCAGCCCGCGCAGGCCCGACGCCCGGTTCAGCGCCTGCTCGACGTCGCCGACGTCCATCCCGGCCCGGACGAGGTGGAACACCACGCCCGGGTCGAGGTCCCCGGACCGGGTGCCCATGACCAGCCCCGCCAGCGGCGACAGCCCCATCGACGTGTCGACGGCGCGACCCCCGTCGATCGCGCATGCCGAGGCACCGTTGCCGAGGTGGAGCGTGATCAGTTTCAGGTCCGCCAACGGCTGCCCGAGCGCCCGGGCGGCCTCGCCGGCGACGCAGCGGTGGGAGGTCCCGTGGAAGCCGAACCGGCGGACCCCGTGCTCGCGGTACCACGCCTCGGGGACGGCGTAGCGGTACGCCGCCGGCGACAGCGTCCGGTAAAAAGCGGTGTCGAACACCGCCACGTGCGGCAGGTCTGCCCACCGTTCGCGCGCCACCCGGATGCCGGCGACCGCCGGTGGGTTGTGCAGCGGGGCGAGCGGGGACAGGTCGTCCAGCATCGCCACGACCTCGTCGGTCAGCAGGGTCGGTTCGGCGAATGCCTCGCCGCCGTGCACCACGCGATGCCCCACCGCCGCCAGGTCCTGGTCCAGGCCGGCCCCGGCCAGGGCGTCGACCACCAGTCCCAGTGCCGCTCCGTGGCCGTCGACCCGGAGCGGGTCGGTCCGGCGATCCGCACCGGCCGGGCGGAGGTGGCTCGCGCCCCCCTCCTCGCCGATGCCCTCCACCAGTCCGGACGCCAACGACGCGAGCCCGTCGTCGGTGGCCGCGAAGACCTCGTACTTGACCGACGAACTGCCGGTGTTGAGCACCAGGACCCTCACGGATCACCCGTCGGGTCGACGGCCGACGCGCCGCCGGTGGCGGCGCGCTCGTCGACCTCCTGGGCCTGGATCGCCGTGATGGCCACGGTGTTGACGATGTCGGGGACCAGGCATCCGCGCGACAGGTCGTTGACCGGCTTGCGCAGGCCCTGGAGGATCGGCCCGATCGCGACCGCGCCGGCCGAGCGCTGGACCGCCTTGTAGGTGTTGTTGCCGGTGTTGAGGTCCGGGAACACGAACACGGTCGCGTGCCCGGCGACCGACGACTCCGGCAACTTCTTGGCCCCGACACCGGCGTCCACGGCCGCGTCGTACTGGATCGGTCCCTCGATCGCGAGGTCGGGCGCGGCGGCCCGGGCCAGCGCCGTCGCCGCCACGACTCGCTCGACGTCCTCGCCGGACCCGGACCCGCCGGTCGAGTAGGACAGCATCGCCACGGCCGGGTCGATCCCGAACATGCGCGCGGTCTGGGCCGAGGACACCGCGATGTCGGCCAACTGTTCCGGCGTCGGGTTCGGGATGATGGCGCAGTCGCCGTACACCAGCACGCGATCCGCGAGGCACATCAGGAACACGCTCGACACGTTGGACACGCCCTCGCGGGTGCGGATGAACTCGAACGCCGGACGGATCGTGTGGGCGGTGGTGTGGGCGGCTCCGCTGACCATGCCGTCGGCGTCGCCGAGGTGGACCATCATCGTCCCGAAGTAGCTGACGTCGCCCATGACCTCCTCGGCCCGGTCGTGGACCATGCCCTTGTGGGACCGGGCCTCGACGTAGGCCCGGGCGTAGCGCTCGAGGTCGTCGGAGGTGGCCGGGTCGACCAGGTCGACGTCGTCGAGGTCGACCCCCAGCGCGGACGCCCGTCGCCGGATCTCGCCGGGCTCGCCCAGGATCGTCAGGTCGACCACGTTGCGCCGACGCAACAGCGAGGCCGCCTGCAGGATGCGGTCGTCGGAGCCCTCCGGCAGCACGATGCGGCGCCGGTCCGCCCGGGCGCGCTCGATCAGGTCGTACTCGAACATCATCGGCGTGACGCGGTCGGAGCGGGTCACCTCCAGCCGGGCCAGCAGGGCCTCGATGTCGACGTGTTCCTCGAACAGGCCGAGCGCGGTCGCGATCTTGCGGCTGGAGCCGGCGCTGATGACGGCCGGCACGTTCGCGACCGCCGTCGCGGTGTCCCAGGTGTCGGCGTCGACGGCGTGGATGGGCATCGGCACGCCACCGAGCCCCGCCAGCAGGCGCAGGATCTGCGGGGCCGGTTCGAGCCCCCCCGACAACAGCACGCCGGCGACGTTGGGCTGGGTGTCGGACAGCCGGCTCGCGAGCACGCCCACCAGAACGTCGGGCCGGTCGCCCGGGGCGATCACCAGGGCCCCGTCCTCCAGCCGGTCGAGCAGGTTCGGCAGCGTCATCGCGGCGATCTTGACCGACGTCACCGGGATCTCCGGATCGACTGTGCCGGCGACCACCTCACGCGCGCCCAGGGCCGCCACGACCTCGCCATGGGTGGGCATGCCGAGGCGGTCGTCCTCCGGGACGGCCGCCGTCGGGAACGCGAGGCCGTCCAGTTCGGCCCGGACCGCGTCCAGGTCGTCGACCGCCACGCGGTTGACGATGATCGCGGTGGTGTCGACGCCGTCCTCGGCCAACAGGTGGGCGGCCAGGCGGGCCGAGTCGGCGATGTCGTGCGGGGTCTGGCCGCGTCCGCGCAACACGGCCACCACCGAGGCCCCGAGGTTGCTGGCCAAGCGGGCGTTGAACTCGAACTCCAGCGCGCTGCGGGTCCCGGTCTGGTCGCTGCCCTCGATGACGACGAACCGACAGCGCGCCGCGAGGGCGCGGTAGGCCGCGATGACGCCCTTCACCACCTCGTCCTGGCGGCCCTCGGCCAGCAGCGAGTCGACCTGTTCGTCGGTCCAGGCATGGGCGATGCGGTCGTCGAGTTGGTAGCGGTCACGCATCAGGGCCATGCGGTGGTCGTCGTCGCCGGTCACGACAGGCCGGAAGTAGCCCAGACGCCCGATCCGTCGCGACAGGACCTCCATCAGCCCCAGCGCGACCAGCGACTTGCCCGATCGTGGCTGCACCGCCGCGAGGTACAGGGCGCGGGCGGCAGGTGTCGACATGTCGGCCACCTTAGGGCGTGTCCCAAGGGCGGATCCGTCGCGATGTTCGTCAGGGGCGGCCGTGCTGGCGCGGACCACGAGCTCGCTGGACACCTCGGTCGACCCAGGAAGTACCCATCCTCGCGACTCGGGGTGGCGGGTGTCCAGGACGGCCAGGTCAGAACCGGTCTGGTTGGTCAGGAACGCGGTGTGGCGGAACCCGTCGATGTCGTCGATGGTCTGTTTGGGCACCGGCATGGAGCGGTTCGCGACGCACGATCAGGCGGGCCCGGGCGGCCACCGCGCCCACGCCCGGGTCGAAGACCGCATCCGCACCGGCAAGGACACCGGCATGCGCACCCTGCCATGTGACACCATGACCCGCAACGCCCTCTGGCTCCAACTCGTCCTGTTGGCCCAGGACCTCATGACCTTCACCCAGATCCTCGGGTTCGACCCCGGCGAACTCCGCTCCGCGGAACCCCAACAGCTGCGCTACAAGATCCTGCACGCCCCCGCCCGAATCATCCGACACGCCCGCCGCATCCGCATCGACATCCAACACGACTGGCCCTGGGCCGACCAGATCGCCGACGCGTTCACCCGGCTGTTCGCCCTACCCGTCCCCGCCGGCTGACCCGCCCGCCCCGCTCCTTGACAACCACACACCTCCCGCTCCGCGACGTCGACGACGTCGCCCACAGCCCTGCCCGAACCCCATCCCAGCCACCCCGGATCAACCGTCGCACCTCACCATCGCCGAACCCATGACCTCCTCGCCTCAAACCCCGCGCTTCAACCGGGCCCATGAAACATCGGGGCTAGGACGGGGGACCGACCATTGGACACCGTGGATCCGGCGCGACGTCCTCCCAGGCCTCCCAGATCCAGGAATGTCGGGGATCGGTGCAGAAGGCCATCGACCTGGTGTCATCGGGGCCGGCCAGGACATTGAGGTAGTACATGTCGTGTCCGGGGGTGGCCACGCACGGTCCGTGGTAGCCATGGGGCACGAGGAACGTGTCGCCGTCCAGGACGGTCACCGTCTCGTCGAAGGCTCCGTCCGCGGCATAGGTGCGGTGGAAGCCGAATCCGTCCTCACCGCGGATGCGGAAGTGGTAGATCTCCTCGAGGACGGCCTCTTGGCAGTCCTCCGGACCTCCGGACCGACCGTCGTGCTTGTGCGGCGGGTACGACGACCAGTTCCCGGCGGGCGTGTAGACCTCGACTGCCATCAACGAGTCGCAGTCCACCGCGTCGGGGCTGCAGAAGTTCACGAGCGTTCGGGTTGCCTGGCCCGCGCCACGCACGGCCACGGGCACATCGCCGGCCGGGATGTGGGTCGGGTCCGGTCTCCGGTCGCCCGTCGTGCGGGCCATCACGAGCGCGACCTCGGCCGGACGGTCGCTGGTCAGCCGAACTTCGCTTCCCGCCGGCACCAGCACCCAGTCCGTCACGTGGTCCCACACCGATGGACGCCCGGACACCTCGAACCGATGGTGCTCGACCTCCACGGCCAGACAACCCGACAACGGCAGGACGCCCAGCTCGACACCATCGGTCACCAGGTCCCGCGGCTCCCCGTCCAGGACCAGCACCTCAAGCCCGGCATGGTCCCACCCCGCGACCTCGGGGGTTACGACGACCGGGTCACGGCCGCGGGCGGTCGAACCGGCGGGCAGGTGGAGCTGGCGCATGGTGGTCCCTCGGCCTCGTGGCCACCGTCGAGGCGACAGGCGGTGGGTGGTGGCTTGACATCCGTCCGCCTCGCGGTCAGCATAGACACTCCACTTGGAACGCTCCAACACGAGCCGGCCCGCCCGAGCGATCGCCCTCATCGCCCCGCCACGGGCGTCGCCCATCCCCTCCGGAGGCCAACGATGCCCGCGCCCGCCGAGCCCGGCGCCGTCGCACCAGCCACACCAGGCGAACCGCGTGCATCCTCCGTCTCCGGTCCGACCCCGGATCGAGCCATCGAGATCCTGGTCGTCGGCCGCGTCAGCATCGACCTGTACGCCGACGAGGCGGGCCCGTTCGACGCCGTGACGAGGTTCCGCAAGGCCGTGGGGGGAACGGCCACCAACGTCGCGATCGCGGCCGCACGCCTCGGTCACGCCAGCGCGCTGGTCACCAAGGTCGGCGCCGAGGGCTTCGGCGACTACGTGCGGTCGACGCTTGTCGACTTCGGGGTCGACACCCGGTGGGTCGGCACGGACGAGGAGCTGCAGACCCCCCTGGCGCTGGCCGTGCTTGATCCACCTGACGATCCGACGCTGGTGTTCTACCGCGCTCCGGCCGCCCCCGACGAGCGACTCCGCGACGACGACATCCCGTGGGAGTTGGCCGAGTCCGCACCACTCGTCTGGATCCCGGCGTCGCGCTTCGCACGCGAGCCGTCGGCCACGACGGTGTCACGGTTGCTGGCCCGACGAGGCCGTCGCCGACACACCGTCATCGACCTCGACTACCGACCCATGTTCTGGCCATCGCGCGAGGTGGCGGGCGACACGATCCGTCCCACCATCGACCACGCGACGGTGGTCGTCGGCAATCGGGAGGAGGTCGACGTCGTCGTCGGGACCGATGATCCCGAACGTGCCGCCGACCGCCTGCTCGACCGTGGCGTCGAGCTCGCCGTCGTCAAGCTCGGGGGAGACGGGGTCTACGTCGCCACCTCGCACGAACGCCACCACGTCGAACCCGTGCCGATCGACGTGGTCTGTGGACTGGGTGCGGGCGACGCCTTCGGGGGCATGCTCTGCCATGGCCTCCTGGCGGGCTGGGACGCGGCCTCGACCGCCAGGTATGCCAACGCGGCGGGTGCGCTCGTCGCCAGCCGCCTGCTGTGTTCCGAGGCGATGCCCACCATGGGCGAGGTGGAGCAGATGCTGGCGACCGTCCCCGACCCGAAGCCGAAGGACCGGACATGACCGAGGGAATGGATGCACTGCAGCCGGGCAAGATGCGCCGCCTGCAGCGGACGGCCCGAGACGGCCTCTTCACCGTGCTGGCGATCGATCATCGGGACGCCCTGCGCCTCGAGTTCCAGCCAGACGACCCCGAGGGCGTCGATCCGTCCGTGCTCACGGCCTTCAAGCTCGGTGTCGTGGCCGGCTTGGGGACCCGGCCCTCGGCCGTCCTTCTCGACCCCGAGTACAGCGTCGGGCAGGCGGTGACGGGGCGGGCGTTGCCACCCGGCGTCGGCCTGCTGTCGGCACTGGAGGCGCAAGGCTACGAGGGTGCACCGACCGCTCGGAGCCAGTCGCTGCTGGATGGATGGGGGGTCGACCAGGCCGCACGTCTCGGCGTCGACGGCGTCAAGCTCTTGCTGTTGTACCGACCGGACCGGGGTGCCGCGACCCGCCACCAGGAGGACCTCGTCCGGGAGGTGGTCGAATCCTGCCGCCGGACCGAGGTTCCTCTGTTCTGTGAGCCGATTCCCTACGACCTGGACGACGACGACGACCGACGACGCGTGATCGTCACCGCCGTGGAGCGCCTCGGCGAGCTGGGGGTCGACGTCCTCAAGGTGCCCTTCCCCGTCGGCGGTGACACCGGGTGGTCCGAGGCCTGCGCCGAGTTGTCAGCCGCTGCCGAGGCGCCCTGGACGTTGCTCTCGTGGGGCGTGTCCTACGAACGCTTCCGCGAACAGCTCACCGCGGCCTGCGAGGCCGGGGCCAGTGGCTTCCTGGTGGGGCGCGCACTCTGGCGCCCCGCGCTGTCGCCCAACGACCGCGAAAGCGCTCTGCGCAGGGCGGTCGTGCCACGGTTCGACGAACTCACCGACATCACCCGTCGGCTGGGCCGACCGTGGTGGGACGCCGTCCGCCTGCCCGAACCAGCCACGTTCGACCGCCGGGCGTACTGAACCGGGGAGGCTTCATGATGGTGGTGGGCCGGTGCTGTCACGCACCACGAGCTCAGACGGCAGGACCAGGTGCTGGGCGGTCGCCGACCCTTCCCGCGCCGCGTCCAGCACTGTCTGCACCGCCAATGCCCCCATTCGTCGACGCGGCTGGTCGACCGACGTCAGGGAGATGTGACGGAGGGCGGCCAGGTCGGTGTTGTCGTACCCAACCAGGGACACGTCCTCCGGAACCGACAGTCCTGCGTCCTCCAGGACGTTCAGGGCACCCAGCGCGGCGAGGTCGTTGGCGGCGACGATCGCCGTCGGGGGCGGACCTGCGGTGAGCAACTCGACCGCACCGGCCACGCCACCATCCTCGGTGTAGTCGCCGTCGACGATCCGGACGTGCTCGCCCAGTCCGTGGGCCGCCATGGCCGACCGGTACCCGGCTCGACGACGACGGGCACCGCCCCGACGACCACCGTCGATGTGGGTGATGCGCTGGTGGCCAAGCTCCACGAGGTGGTTCACGACCATCTCGACGCCAGCATGGTCGTCGTTGACCACGCTGGCGACGTGAGAGGACCGCGTGGCCCGCGCGAGCATGACGGTCGGGACCGTCCGCACGAGGTCCTCCAGGCGACCGATCGGAAGTTGCGGGTCAGCGAGCACGAGGCCGTCGACCCGAAGTTCCAGCAGCGACTCGATGGCCGCGATCTCACGGCTCGGGAGCCGCAAGCCGGTGGTCAGTAGCACCCGGTGGTCCACGGAGGCAGCGAATTCCTCGATCCCGTCGATCATCTCGGCGAAGAAGGGATTGTGGAGGTCCGCGATCAGGACGCCCAACAGGTTGGATCGCTTCGACGCCAGGTTCCGGGCCATCGCGTTCGCGCGGTAACCCAGTTCCTCGGCGGCCTGGTGGATACGTCGCCGGTTCTCGTCACTGACCTTTGGCGAGTCGCGGATCGCCAGGGACACCAAGGACTTCGACACGCCCGCCCGCTCGGCCACGTCGAGGATCGTCGGCCTGCTCATGCCCCGCCCCATGATCGGCGACGGCGAAGTCTACCCCGTGGCACCGTGGTCCCGTCCGCAGGTGGTGCATCCACGTGGTGGTCCGGGTCAGACGCCTCGACGTTGGCGGGCCTTGACCCGTTCGTGGTCGGCCCGCGCCTGCTGCACGCCGTCGAGCTCGCTGACCTCGGGGACCCCGACCTCCCACCAGGCTCCACCGTCCAGCCAGGCATCGGGATGGGTCTCGATCACCAGGACGTGGGTGCGATCGCTGGCACGCGCACGCTTCAGGGCGGCGGGCAGGTCGTCGAGGTCGTCGACGCGCTCGGCCACCGCACCCATCGCACGCGCATGCGCGACGAAGTCGACCCTCACCTGTCCGTTGGGGCCCGAGCCGTCCAACATGTTGTTGAAGGCCGGGATGCCCGTTCCCCTCTGCAGCCGATCGATCACGGCATAACCCCCGTTGTCACACAGGACGAAGATGGCCTTGTGATCGGCCAGGACCGACGAGTACACGGCAGAGCTGGACATCAACCACGAGCCGTCACCGACGAGCGAGATGACTTGTTGGTCGGGCAGGGCCATGCTCGCGCCCCAAGCGCCGCCGACCTCGTAACCCATGCAACTGAAGCCGTACTCGATGTCGATGTTGCCCAACTCGCGATTCCGCCACGCCATGTTCAGTTCACCGGGGAAGCCTCCTGACGCCGTCAGCAGATAGTCGCCGGGCTCGGACTCCTGGTTGATCGCCCCGATGACCTGCGCATAGCTGGGCAGTCCCGGTCCGGGACGCGTCTGTACCTCGATCGAGGCGTTCCAGTCGGCCATCCGGTCGCGGGACCGGGCCAGCACGCCGGCCGGCGCTCGGTGACCGCCCAGGGCCTCGCCGAGCGCCCGCAGGGTGGTACGCGCGTCCCCGATCACCGGCAGCGCACCGTGTTTGTGGGCATCCGCCCGGGCCGTGTTGATCGCGACGATGCGGAGTTCGTCGCGGCCGAACACGGTCCACGAGCCGGTCGTGAAGTCCTGCAGGCGGGTTCCGATGGCCACCACGACGTCGGCCTCGGCCGCGAGTTGGTTCGCCGGGGGCGATCCGGCGACCCCGATCGGACCGACGTAGTTGGGGTGGTCCCAGGTCAGGCATCCACGTCCGGCCACGGTCTCGGCGACCGGGAGATCGTGTGCGGTCGCGAAATCCCGCAGTTCCTCTTCCGCCTTGCTGTAGTGGACCCCCCCACCGGCGATGACCAACGGGCATTCGGCCGAGGACAGGGCCTGCGCAGCCGCGGTCACCTCCCGTGGGTCCGGGACCGGTCGGCGCAGGTGCCAGGTGCGCGGAGCGAAGTAGGAGCAGGGATAGTCCCAGGCCTCGGACTGCACGTCCTGGGGCAGCCCCAGGAAGGCCGGCCCGCATTCCGCGGGGTCGAGCATCGTCGACAGGGCCTGGGGCAGCGTTCCGAGCAGTTGTTCCGGACGGGTGATGCGATCCCAGTAGCGCACGACCGGGCGGAAGGCATCGTTGACGGTCGTCGAGGGGTTCGTGAAGTCCTCGACCTGCTGGAGCACCGGATCCGGAAGTCGAGACGCGAACACGTCACCCGACAACAGGAGCAGGGGGAGGCGATTGGCCATCGCGATCCCGGCTGCGGTCACCATGTTCGACGCCCCGGGCCCGATCGAGCTGGTCGCAACCATGACCTGTCGGCGTCGCCGAGCCTTGGCGAAGGCGACTCCGGCCATGGCCATGGACTGCTCGTTCTGGCCCCGCCAGACCGGGAGGCGATCACGGGCGCCAGCCAGCGCCTCACCGAGGCCCGTGACGTTGCCGTGCCCGAAGATCGCGAACACCCCGGGGAAGACGGGTTGAAGCTCACCGTCGATCTCCGTCCGTTGGGCCACGAGCCAACGGACCAGGGCCTGGGCCATCGTGAGCCGAACAGTGTCCATGCAAACCTCCCGAGTGACACGGACCGTCGCGGGATCGTCGTTGCCCAGCCATCGCGTCGGCCGACCACCGGTCGCACGGCGCGCCGGATGTCACCGATCACCGAACGGTTGGAACGCTCCAAACCTGATGCTACCGTTGCCGGCGTTCGCGGTGGACGGTGTCGGACGTGGTTCCGACCCCCGCGGCCAAGCGCCCGCCAGCGAGGCAAGGGACCGGCATGAGCACCACCCCCCGCGTCGGCGTCGTGGGCGTCGGATCGATCGCCCACCTGAAGTATCTCCCCATCCTGCGTCGCCGAACGGACCTGTTCACCCTGGGGGGGCTGTGCGACGCGTCCCCGACCGCTTTGGCCGGCATCGACCGCGTCACTGGCGACGTCCCCCGACATGTCAGCCTTGAGGACATGCTGGACGCCGGGTCGCTGGATGCGGTCGTGCTCCTGACGTCCGGCTCCCACGGCGCCCTCGCCGCCCAGGTCCTCGGCCATGGCCTGCCGGTGCTGTGCGAGAAGCC
This sequence comes from Nitriliruptorales bacterium, assembly GCA_038233055.1. Classification (GTDB taxonomy): domain Bacteria; phylum Actinomycetota; class Nitriliruptoria; order Nitriliruptorales; family Nitriliruptoraceae; genus Salsipaludibacter. The sequence goes on along the minus strand of JBBSMS010000003.1, from coordinate 31,584 downwards.
CCTGGCCCTGACCCGGCGGGAGATCGACGAACTCCCCCCCGATCCGGCGTTGCAACTCGGCTACATGAAACTGTTCGACCCTGCCGTGGTGACCGCCGGCGAAGCGCTGCGCGACGCCGGGGAGGTCCGAAGCATCGAGGTGACCGTCCTGCACCCGTCACTAGAGCGTCAACTCGACTACCTGCCGTCGTGGCGGCCGCCGCCGATCGAGCCCCCGGAGGACACGGATGTCCGAGGCGCGCCACCGGCCCGGGGGCCCGGACGGGCCGCCCTGCTGGAGCAGGCCCTCGGCCCCGCCGCCGAGCCGCTCGGCGCCGTCTACGCGGACATCATCTGTGGCAGCCTGGTGCACGACCTCTACGTGGTCGACGCGCTCGTTGGTTCACCCGACTCGATCGACCACGCCGTGACCTGGTCGGACGCGTCCGGGCCTGGCTCCCTGGAGGTGTCGGCCACCCTTCGCGGCGGACGCACCCGACTCTCCCTGCGCTGGCACTACCTCCCCGATGCCCCGGAGTACCGCGAGATCGTGGCCGTCCACGCCGAGGCTGGCTCCGTCGAACTGACGTTCCCCACGCCCTACCGACTGCACGCCCCCACGACGCTGCGCACGACCTCGGGTTGGCGCGCCGGCGTGCAGGTGCAGGACCATCGGGTCGCCGAGGACCCCTTCGAGGCCGAACTGGCGGCATTCCACGACGTCGTCGTCAACGGCGCCGAGCCCCGGGCGGGCATCGCCGACGGCCGCCGCGACGTGCTGACCTGCCAACGAATTGCGCGTGCGCTTGCCCGGACGCATGGTCACGAGATCGGCGGAGAGGCAGCAACCGCATGACCATCCGCGTCCACGTCGTCCCACACACCCACTGGGATCGGGAGTGGTACCTGCCCTTCCAACGCTTTCGAGGTCGATTGGTCCATCTCGGTGACCGGCTGCTGGACATGCTGGACGACGAGCCCAACTTTGCCTTCACCCTCGACGGCCAGATGGCGGCCGTGGAGGACTACCTCGAGATCCGGCCCGAGGCGCGCCAACGCCTCGCCGACTTCGTCGGGTCAGGCCGGCTTGCCGTCGGTCCCTGGCTGATCCTCCTCGACGAGTTCCTGCCCTCCGGCGAGGCAATCGTGCGCAACCTCGAACTCGGGAGGCGCGCCGCGGCCGAGTTGGGTGGGCGCATGCCAGTGGGCTATCTCCCGGACATGTTCGGACACGTCGCCCAGATGCCCCAGATCCTGCGACAGGCAGGGCTTGCCCACGCCGTGCTGTGGCGCGGCGTGCCGCACGCCCTGGACGGGCACGCCTTCGCCTGGGCGGCGCCCGACGGTTCGGTCGTCCGCGTGGAGTACCTGGTCGGTGGCTACGGCAACGCGGCCGGGCTCCTGGCACACCCCGGAGGTGTCGACCGGGCCCTGGAGCTCTTCGAGGAGAACGTGGGTCACGCCTTCGGCGATGCGGATCGGCTCGCCATGTTCGGCACCGACCACCAGTTCCCGAGTCCGGGCTCCATGGCCGCACTGACCGCAGCCGACCCGAGCCGTCACGCCGTGACGGTCACGACCCTGTCGACCTACCTCGACGAGACGGTGCCCGGCGGGCTCTCGGCACCCGAGGACCTGGACGCCCTGCCACGCTGGGACGGCGAGCTGCGATCGTCGGCCCGGGCGAACATCCTGATGGGCGTGCTGTCCACCAACGTGCACGTCAAGGCCGCCGCGGCACGTGCCGAACGCGCGCTGGCGCGCTACGCGGAGCCCTGGCAGACCCTGCACGGCGGCCGGTGGCCCGACGTCCAGCTCGACCTGGCCTGGCACAAGGTCGTCGAGTGCTCGGCCCACGACTCCGTCACGGCCTGCTCGCGTGACGAGGTCGCCACCCAGGTGCGCGTGCGGTACGGCGAGGCCGAGCAGATCGCGGACGGGATCGTCGAGCAGGTCCTGGGGCGAGCAGCAGCCGCCGTCCCGCGGGACGGGGTGCTCGTGGCCAACCCGTCACCCACCGACCGAGGCCTCCTGGTGAGCCTCGAGGTGCCCGATCCGGGTGACGACGAGTGGGCGCTGGAGCTCGCGGACGGCCGTCGCGTGGCGTGCCAGCAGGAACGCGTGGCGGAGAAGGTGATGCTCGACACGTCGGTCCCGCGGTCGCAGGCAACCCACGCCTTCCGCCTGATGCACGAGCGGGAGCTGTTCGGCGGACAGCTCATCGACGTGGCGGTCGAGGCCGACGACGGCCGCCGCGTGTCCTTCGTGGTCGACGACATCGTCGCAGGCGATCACCTGGACGTGGCAGCCACCCGCGAACGGGTCGAGGCCGAGCTCGGCAGTGACGCCGACGAGCCGTGGTCGATCCGGATCGTGAGACCCCGCCGACGCCGTCTGACCGCCAGCATCCCGGTGGGTCCCCTGGGGATGGCAGCGGCGCGTCCCGTCGTGGGCCGCGCAGAACTGGACACGTACCCGGTCCGGGCGGACGGGACCCGGCTGTCCAACGGAAAGGTGTCCGTGACGGCGACCGCCGACGGCCTGCTGGACATCTCGGGTGAGACCGCCCGTCTCACCGGCGTGGGGCGGATCGTGGACGGGGGTGAGGCCGGCGACACCTACAACCATGCGGCGCCCGCGACCGACCGGGTCGTGGACGAGCCGACCGACGTCCAGGTGGACGTCGTGGCGGCCGGACCCATCGTCGGACGCCTGCGGATCACCCGGACCTACGACTGGCCGGTCGGACTCGTCCACGATGCCACGGCACGGCAGGACACCACGCGGCCGGTGGCGGTCACGATGGAGGCCGAGCTGCGGACCGACGAGCCGTTCGTGCGGATCACGACGACCTTCGACAACGCCGTCCGCGACCACCGCGTGCGCCTCCACGTGCCCGTCGGGGCTCCCACCGACGCGTCCCATGCCCAGGGCCAGTTCGCGGTGGTGACGCGCGGACTCGACCCGACCGAAGAGGGTCACGGCGAGGTCGGCACCCCCACCCACCCCGCCCGGGGATTCGTCGCGGCCGGCAACGCCGCGGTGCTGCTCGAACACGTCACGGCCTACGAGGTCGTCGACAACGGACGCGAAACGGCCCTGACGCTGGTCCGTGCCACGGGGATGCTCAGTCGGAACACCAACGCGAACCGCGAGGAACCAGCCGGACCCGAGATCGAGGTCGAGCACGCCCAGTGCCAAGGGCCGCTGACCACCCGCATCGCGGTCCTGCCGTTCACCGGCACCTGGCACGATGCCGGGGTCGCCGCGGCCGCCGAGCGTTTCGCCCACCCCGGGCGCACCCTGGCGGGAACCGCCGGCCACGACGCGCCACTGCCGCCATCCCTCGAGGGTCTGCGCCTGGACGCCGATCACCACGTGACGGTGAGCTCGATCCGGCGACGCGACGACCTCGTGGAGGTCCGCCTGGTCAACGAGCACCCGCATCCCGCGACGGCGTGGCTGGGACCCGGCGTCACCGACGCCACCCGGGTCGACCTGCTCGGCGAAGTGTCGGGACGGGCGACGGGCGACGACCAGGTCACGACCGTCGACGGCCGGGCGAGGGTCGAGCTGGGGCCGTGGCGGATCGTCACCGTCCGGCTGTCGGGGGTGTGACCGTCAGCCGACCAGGGCCACGGTTTCCTCCCGGTCGGTCACCAGCCGGTGCAGTCCCGGCCGCGCGGTCCAGGCCATGGACTCTCCGGTCACGGGCCGCCGGTCACCCTGCGGATCGACCAAGATCGTGCCGTCGGCGTCGACGGCCACCAGTTCGTCATCGACGCGCAGGAGCACCGGGGCCGCCGGGTCGCGGCTGACGGCACAGGCTCCCTCGCGGAGCGCCGCGACGACCTGGTCCGGTCCGGCCCCGTCCGGGACGAGCACCCACGTGGTCGGCGACCCGAGCGGGTTGCCGCCCTCGGGATGGTGGAAGTCGCTTCCCCCGATCGGGACGCCGCCCCTGGCGCGCCACCAGTCGAGCGGATCCGGCCGTCGGGCGTCCCAGGTCCAGTGCCATGCCTCGACCAGGTCCGGCGGTCCGGACAGGTCCCAGGCCCAGCCCTTCGTCGGCACGATCGGATGGTTGATGCTCAGCAACCCGCCGGCCGCACGAGCGTGGTCGAGCCAGCGCCCGCCGGGCGCGCGGAAGTCGACCCACCCCACGTCGCCGATGCAGTTCGCGTGCCCGCGGGTGGTCGTGACCTCCTGGGCCGGGACCAGCACGATGCCCGCCCACCGCGCCAGCCGTGGCAGGTGGGCATGGTGGCTGACCGTGTTGTGGTCACTGACGGCCAGGTAGCCAAGTCCCGTGGCGCGTGCCCGGGCCACCAACTCCGGAAGCGTGAGGGACCCGTCCGAGTGTGTGCTGTGGCAGTGCAGGTCACCGGGGACCCAGCGCTGCCCGGCTGGAGCGGGCAGGACGCGCACCGGCGGGGCGTCACCCAGGGGCGGACGAGGGTCCGGCAGGGGTGGGTCCTGGCGCCCGAGATCCACGTCAACGACCAGGTCCAGCCCCTCGTCGGGGATCTCGTAGAGCCCGAGCAGGATGCGCCATGTGCCAGCAGGGAGCGGCCCCGGCACGTAGCCCGGCGTCGCCCCGGTGGCCGCGACCACGAACCGGTCGCGTGCGCCGCCGGAGTAGCCGCGCGCGCCGGCCGGGTCGAACAGTCCGAGGTCCACCGTGCCACGGCGCCGGTCATGGTCGAGGTGGACGGCGATCGACCGCGTCGCCCACGGGACGTCCACGTCGACGTAGTGGTGGATGGACTGCTCGCGGTCAGCCGGCGTGACATGACGCCGGACGGTGTGTCGGCGCTCGGTCAACCGGTCGCGTCCGATGGCTGGTCCTGCTGGTCTGCGGCCGCCGTGTCGACCAGGAGCCCGCTGTCGCGTCGGTAGAGGAGCCCGTGCTGGGGGTCGGGATGGACCCACACCTGCCCACCGACGTCGGGCCGCCCGCGCACGGTGGCCTGGATCGACAGCCCCTCGCGCTCGACGGTGACCAGGTAGTCGGTGCCCAACAGTTCGGTCACGACGACCTCGCCGGCCAACGCATCCGCGCGCTCGGTGTCCGACACCTCCGCGAACTCCGGTCGCAGCCCCAGGACGACTTCGTCGCCCACCTCGACCAGGCCGCGTGCGTGTTCGGGGATGGCGAGCTCGGTCCCGGCCACCTCGATGGCCTGGTCGTCGCGCACGACGCCGTCCAGCAGGTTCATCGGCACCGACCCGATGAAGCTGGCCACGAACAGCGACGCAGGCCGGTGGTAGACCTCGTACGGCGTGGCCACCTGGCGGATGTTCCCGCTCTCCATCACCGCCATCCGGTCGGCCAGGGCCAGCGCCTCGGCCTGGTCATGGGTCACGTAGACCGTGGTGATGTCGAGCTCGCTCTGCAGACGCTTGAGGAAGGTCCGCGACTCCAGCCGCAGGCGGGCGTCGAGGTTGGACAGCGGCTCGTCGAACAGGAACACCGAGGGTTCATGCGTGATGGCGCGAGCCAAGGCGACGCGCTGTTGCTGGCCCCCCGACAACTGGCTGGGGCGTCGCTCGAGCAGGTCCTCCAGGTCCAGTTCGGCGGCGGTCATGGCGGCGCGTCGATGACGTTCGTCGGCGTCGACCCGACGGACCTTCAGTGGGTAGGCGATGTTCTCCGACATCGTCATGTGGGGGTACAGGGCGTAGTCCTGGAAGACCATGCCCACGCCGCGGTCACCGGGTGCGACGTCGGTGACGTCGCGATCGCCGATGTGGATCGTCCCGGAGGTTGGCCGTTCCAGTCCGGCGATCGTGCGAAGGGTCGTGGTCTTGCCACACCCCGACGGCCCCAGCAGGGCGAAGAACTCGCCCTCGGAGATGTCGAGGTCGATGCCGTCCAGGGCCGTGACGGAACCCTGGAAGACCTTGGTGAGTGAGGTGACTCGAACGCCAGCCATCAGCCCTTCAATCCTCCGTAGAAGCGGAACCCGTAGCGCTTGTTCACGAACAGGTACATCAGGACGACCGGGATCGAGTACAGCAGCGAGAAGGCCGCGATCAGGGGCAGGTCCGCCTGCCCCCCGGACGTGTAGAACTGGTACATCACGACGGCTGCGGGCAGCTTGTCCGGGTCGCGCAGCAGGATGAACGGCATCAGGAAGTTGCCCCACGCCTGCACGAAGACCCACACCGCGATGACGGCCAACCCTGGCCGAACCACGGGGATGACGATGTCCTTGAGGACCTGGAACGGTGACGCGCCTGAGACGCGCGCCGATTCCTCGTAGCTGCGGGGCAGCGTGTCCATGAAGTCTTTCAGGATGAAGATGCCGGTCGGCAGCAGTCCGCCCGTGAGGATCAGCACCACCCCGGTGTAGGTGTTGATCAGTCCCATCGAGAACAGCAGCTGGTAGATGGGCACCATGGCCGCGGTCCCGGTCACCACGGACGACAGCAGCAGCATGACGTACAGCAGGATGTCCCGACCCGGGATCTGGACGCGCGAGAGCGCGTACGAGGCCATGGCCGCCGCCGCGCACACCAGTACCACCGTGGCCACCGACATTCCCATGGCGTTGAGCAGGGCACTGCCAGCCTGCGGGTTGTCGAACACCTCGACGAAGTTGGCCAGGGTCCAGTCGGGCCACGACACGGACAGGCCCGGCGTGGCGTCGAACGGGGCGGTGAGCAGCCACAGGAGTGGGAGCGCGAAAAAGGCGCCGATCACCGTGACGATCAGCGCGAAGCCGATCCGGCGCATGGTCCGCGACGTGTCGATCCCCGAACGGTCGTCGGAAGTGGCGGTGGTGGTCATGCTGGCTCCTGGCCACGACCACCGGCGAGCCGCAGGTAGACCAGCGCGATCAGCAGGTTGATGGCCAGCATGATCGCCGAGATCGCCGCGCCGTAGCCCAACTCCCCGAACCGCAGTGCGCGTCGGTAGACATAGATCGGAAGGATCTCGGTGGCGTTGCCCGGACCGCCGCCGGTGATCAGGAACGGGGTGAAGAGGTTGAAGGTCCACAGGCTGATGAGCAGCAGGGCGGTCAGGATGTGGCCCTTGATCGTGGGAAGCACAATGTCGCGCCACTGCTGGACGAGATTCGCTCCGGCGAGCTGGGCCGTCTCGAGGTACGACGGCGGGATGGCGTTCAGGGCCGCGCTGAACAACAACATCGAGAAGGCCGCGCCCCGCCAGGTGTTGAACACGATGATCGACGCCAGCGGCCAGTCGATGAGCCATGGGACGGACCCGGGCAGGATCGCGTTGAGCGTGCCGCCGGTGGCGTCGAGGAACGCCGTCCACAGGAAGGCCACCACCGACGCGGGGATGATCCAGGCGATGATGACCAGGACCTCGAACAGGCTGCGTGTCCAGCCACGCCACCTTCGCACCAGCCAGGCGAGCCACAGGCCGAGCACGGTCTGGCCGAGCAGGGCCGACCCGGCCACGAAGACCAAGGTCACCCACAACGAGTGGTGGAAGTCCGGGTCGGACAGCGCCCGGGTGAAGTTGTCGACCCCGACGATCTCGGGTTGGGCGGCCGCGACCCCGGTCAGCTCCAGGTTGGTGATCCCCAGGTAGAGCGTCCACAGGGCCGGCAACAACAGGAACACGCCAATGAGACCCACGGCCGGGGCGACGAAGGCGCTCGCGCCACCGATGCCCAGGACCTCGGCGCCCGTGCGCCCATCGTCCGGACTGTCGTCTGCCACCGTGGTCCCTCGCTCCGTCGTGGTGCTCCGCCAAGTGATGTCACGGGCGTGGGCGGGGCCGGCCCCACCCAGGGCCCCGGATCAGCCGCCACTGACGTTGTCGGCCCCGACGATGCCCTGCAACTCACTCTCGTAGCTGCTGGCAGCCTTCTCGGCCGTGGCCCGATCGCGCGCGACCGATTCGACGGTCTCCTGGATCAACGTCGAGACCTGTGGGTAGGTCTCGAAGCCCGGTCGGTACCACGTGATCGGGAGCACCTCGTCGGAGATGAACTGCAACATGGGCTGGTCCTGCAGGGCGGTCTCGTTGACGTCTGTGCGTGCGGTGATCCGCGGCTCGCGCTCGGCGAAGGCGCTGACCATCTCCTCGGAGCCCATCCACTTCATCAGCTCCCAGGCGACCTGCGGGGCCTCGGTGTTGGGGTTGAGGATCCGGCCGGTGCCACCGGAGGCGCTGACGAAGTCCTGGCCCCGGATGCCGGCGCCCGGCTCCATCGCGGGGATCTTGGCGTAGCCGACGACGTCCTCGACGTTCTCGACCGGGAACTGGCCACCGTCGGGGGCGATCACGCTGCGCCAGAAGTAGTCCCCCTCGGCGAGGACGGCGATCTGGCCGTTGGCGAACTGTTCGAAGGACTGCTCGCGACCGTTGGCGAGCAGCTGCAGGTCGGTGTCCGCCAGCCCCTCCCCGAAGATGGTGTCGTAGAACCCCAGGGCCTGGGTCATGGCCTCGGTGGCACCGGTCCAGGCATCATCCTGGTAGGGCTCGACCCCTGCGCCGAGCAGGATCGGGACGAACCCCTGGAGTGTCGTCGCCTCGCCGTAGGACACCCCGGCGTTGAACTGCAGTGGCGTAACGTCGGGCAGTTCCTCCTGGAGCGTGCGACCGGCGTCGATGATGTCCTGCCAGCTCGTGGGCTGCCAATCGGTCGGGAGTCCGGCCTGTTCGAACAGGTCCTTGCGGTAGTAGATGACCCGACCGTCGGTGCCGAATGGGATCCCGTACTTCTGGTCATTGAGCACGAAGCTGCCCTGGACCGCCTCGGGGATCGCGTCCCAGCCTTCCCAGTCCTCGATCTCCGGACCGACGATCTCGGCGAGGGGGGCGGCGTAGTCCGCCGCGTCGAACTCGGCGACCCAGAACTGGTCGAACCCGATCACGTCGGGGCCTGCACCAGAGCGCAGATCCAACGCGAGCCGGGTCTTGTAGTCCTCGTCGCCCGAGGCGGCCGGCACGAACTCGACGGTGACGTCGACGCCCTGCTCCTCCATCATCGACTCGAAGCTGGGGATGACGTCCTCGGTGATCCACTCCGCCGTGGCAGCGTTTTTCCCCCCGACGGCCGCGTTCTCGCTGATAGACAGGGTCACCGGGCCCTCGGGGAGGTCGGCCGACGTGCCGTCGTCGTCGGGGGCTGCGGTGCCATCCGGGCTTCCGGTGGTCGCGTCGGGTTCGGTCGTGCCCGGATCGGTCGTGCCGGGATCGGCCTCCTCACCAGAACACCCGGCAAGCACCAGCGCGCTGACCGCCACGGTCGCTGCCAACTTCGTCCAGTTCTTCATCACGTACATCCTTGTTGTCGGTCATCGTCAGGCTCACCAACCGCGGTCGGACAGCCAGGCACGGTTGCGGTGTTGCGCCTCGGTGAGTCGGGCGAGGTCGGTCGTGGCTCCGGGGATGTGGTCCTGCTCCACGACGATCCACCCCCGGTAGCCTCGATCACTGACGGCCTGCAGGAAACCGTCCAGGTCGACGTCGCCCTCACCAAGGTCGCTGAAGGCATTCCGGGCCCAGAACTCGTGCTGGTCGCCCCCGGTCCCACGGACCTCGCTCAGGACGTCGAGGTGTACGTCCTTCAAGTGCAAGTGGTTGATTCGATCCCACCAGTCGTCCACGGCCTGCACCGGATCGCCGGCGCCCAGCGCCAGGTGACCCGTGTCCAGGCACAGATCCACGTCCGAATGCGCGAGCAGTTGCTCGATCTCGGCGGGCGCCTCCACGTGGGTGCAGACGTGGTGGTGGAAGGTCGGCTCGAGGCCGCGGTCATGGCAGCGGTGGACGGCCTCGTCGAGACGTTCCGCGAATGCGCGCCACTGGGAGTCGTCCAGGCGGAGCTCGGGCATGTCCGCGCCACCGCCCGGATGGGCGCGGCGGGCCCCGCCGCCCGAGTCGGCCAGTGTCGGGCGAGGCGGGAGGGGCGCGGTCTCGGCTGCGGCCTCGAACACGTCCAGGGCACGGTCGAGCGTGGCGAGGTCGTCGTCGAAGCCGTCCCCGGTCGCGAGGTGCAGGTCGACCCAGCCCCCACACAGCGCAAGACCGTGCTTGGCGAGGTTGTCCGCGATGGTCTCGGCGTCACCGAAGTACCCGACCGGCCCCAGGTCGACGCCGGCGTAGCCAGAGGAGGCGATCGCCTCGAGCACCTCGTCTGGGCCCGGGAGCCCGTCCGCCGCCTCGGTCAGTTCGAACACACCGAAACTCACCGGAGCATTCGCGATCAGGACGTCGTCGGTCAACGGGTGGTCCTCGGCCATCGGTCGGCCTTGTGTCGGTCGCGGGACGGAGACAAGGGGGCGTTCGCCTTGGAACGCTCCAACGCTAGACTAGCGCAGGCCCCTCCCGGGAAGTCAACCCCCAATCGCACGAGCCGCCCACCCCGGAGTCACGGCGCCGGACGCCTCGACGTCGGCGGGGCTGCCGCCGAACGGAGCCGACAGATGAGCGAGATCCTGACCCGCGGCACCGCCCGCGCCGCCGAGGACGAGTTCGCCGGACGGCGCGCCATCGTGACGGGTGGCACGGCCGGCATCGGGGCCGCGACGACCCGCCTGTTGGTCGACCGCGGAGCATCAGTGGCTGCCTGCGGGGTGTCCGACGAGGAGGTGGCTGAACTCGCGAGTGAACTTGGGGACCGGCGTCCGCGTGTCCGGATGCAGTCCGTTGGAACGCTCCAACAGACCGCAAACATCCTACAAGACTCGTGGTCAAGCGCAAGGAGTTCGGCGAGATTGGCGTTCAGGGCCCGAGATCCCCAGAACCAACGAACGGTGCTATCAGGGGCGGGCATCCAGCCCGTGCCAGACGCCGTTGAGGAACGACGCCCCGAGCGCGCGGTCGTACAGCCCGTACCCCGGCTTGCCCTGCTCGCCCCAGATCATCCGGCCGTGGTCCGGCCGCACGAAGCCCGACCACCCACGTTCATGCAATGCCCCCAGGACCGCGACCAGGTCGACGTCGCCGTACTCCGGCGGATGGGCCACTTCGTGGAAGTGCCGTGGACCGACGTGCGCCACGTTGCGTGCGTGGACGAAGTGGGTCCGGTCGTGGAACTCCGCCGCCATCGCCACGACGTCGTTGGTGGGGGACGCACCCAGGGAGCCAACGCACAACGTGAGACCGTTGGCGGGCGACGGGACCGCGTCGAGGAGGAACGAGAGGTCGTCGCGGTCGGTCGCGACCCGGGGAATCCCGAAGACCGACCAGGGCGGGTCGTCCGGATGGATCGCCAATCGCACACCGGCCGCCTCGGCCGTCGGCACGATGGCCTCGAGGAAGGTCACGAGGTGCTCGCGGAGTGTCGCCTTGTCCATGTCGCGATAGGCCCGCCGCAGGTCGTCGATCGGCTCCACGCGAGGTGGATAGGCCGGCCAGCCCTCGGCCCACGGGTCGATCTCGGGTGGCAGCTCGGACTCGTCGTATGCGAGGGCCGTGGAGCCGTCCGGCAGTTCCAGGGCGAGATCCGTTCGCAGCCAGTCGTACAGGGGGATGAAGTTGTAGGCCACGACGGAGACCCCGACCTCGCCGAGAAGGGTGAGGTCCCGGCAGTAGGTCGCGAACAGGTCGTCGCGGGTGTCCCGTCCGAGCTTGATGTCCTCGTGGACGGGCACGCTCTCGACGATGTCGAAGGTGAGCCCGACCTCCTCGATGGCGGCCTTCACCGCAAGCACCTGCTCGCGATCCCAGGCAACACCCGGGGGGACGTCGTACAGGGAGGCAACCACGGTGCGGACACCGGGGATCTGGGCGATGTGGCGGACCGGGACGGGGTCGGTCTCGCCGTACCAACGGAAAGCCAGTTGCACACAGACTCCTGTCGTGGCGATTCGATGGTTGTGCAGTCAACTCGCGGGACGGTACGCGACCCCGCGCAGACTAGGTGTCCGGAGTCTTGGCCGCGTCCGCGAATTCGGGCCACATCACGCCGCTGCACGCGTGGCCGTCGTCACCGAGACAGCCCCCGACATCGGCTGTCAGGCAGTGGGGATCCACACGCGCATGGTCGACGGTCGGCGCTCCGCCCACTGGCGGTGCGGGGGGTCCTGCTACGATATGCACATGTCCCTCAGCCGGCGTGTGCAGATCCTCGTCGATGACGACCAGTATCGTCGCGTCGAGCGCGAAGCCGATCGCCGAGGTGGCTCCGTCGCCTCCGTGGTGCGCGACGCGATCGATCGCCTTCTGCCGGGCGACTCTCACCTCGACCGGACGGCAGCCGGGGATCTCCTGCTCGAGGCAGAGCCGATCGACTGGGGGAAATGGGACGACCTCCGGGGCGACCTCCTGGCCGACATCGCCCCCCTCGACACGAGCCCGTGACGCGTTTCCTGTGGGACACGGCGGTCTTCGTCTACGCCGCTGGAGGGTCTGGGCATCCCCGGAGTGGTGACTGTCGAGCGGCGAGGTTGGTACGGGGGCGAACCTGTTCGCCGCGACGGTCGCGGCCGGGTCACTCCAGGCGCCACACCGTGGTCACGGTGACCGTGACGTCCTGTTCCCCGCGCGCGATGGGGACCTCACCGTCGAACGCGGCCGACGCTTCCGCGGAGTCGAAGGACCGGTACTCCGGCCCCGGGAACGAGCCCTCGGACACCAGCGCCAACTCGCCGAGCGAGCGACCGGCCGCCTCCGCGAGCGTCTCTGCACGGGCATCGGCGACGGCGGCGCCTCGGGCCTCGGTCCGTGGCGCCGAGTCGTCCTCGACGACCAGTCGCACCCCCTGGATGCGCAACGCGTTGCCACCGGCATCGGCGGCGGCAGCCAGCACCTCGCCAGCCGTGTCGAGGTCGGCCACGCGCACGGACAGGTCGTTTGTCGCCCGGTAGCCGGTGATCTCGCGCGGGCCGTCGCCGTTGCGCGATCGCTTCGCGGACACGCCGATGTTGCGGGTCTGGACGTCCTCCTCGGGCACGCCGGCCCCGACCAGCGCGTCCAGCACGGCGGCGATGCGCTCGCTGGAGTCAGCCAGGGCCTCGTCGACCGACGGGCGAGACACCTGCATCGACAGCTCGGCCTCAAGCACGTCCGAGACGGCGGTCGCGATGCCGGAGCCGACGACCCGGACCTGATCGCCGACGCCGTCGACGGCCCCGTCGGCCCCCAAGTCCTGTACGGGCTGGGCCGCGACCGCACCCCCAGCGGTCCCGGCGGCCGCGGTGGTGGCCGCAGCCGACGGTTTTGACTGGGGGCTGCAGGCCACGACACCAACGGTGAGGCCGGCGATCGCCAGGCACGTCGCCAGGGTGGGTGGGCGAGTTGGCATGGGCACGAGGTCTCCAGTGGGTGCGGGCCCCCGTTCGACGCCGCTTCGCCGACGGAGGTTGCGTGCAGACCCGCCCGTGGCCGGTACGCGGCCGCCAGCACGCGTCCCCACGCCGCGCCAGACCGGACGCATACCGTCCGACGCCACCGCCCCAAGCGTCGAGTCCGGCCCGGCCAGTCCTACAGGCCGGCGACCAGGTCGGTGGCCGCGGTGGCGTCCGAGATCAGGCCGGGGAGCAGGAACAGCAGCACGGTGCCGAACACCAGCGCGGCCGTGACCAGCGACAGGTTCACGCCGGGCGTGACCGGCTTGAGCTCGTGCTCGGGCTCGGTCATCCACATGACCCAGACCACCTTGAGGTAGTAGAAGAAGGCGATCACCGAGTTGATGATCAGGAAGAACAGCAGCGCGTAGGCAAGCGTGTCCCCGGCCCGCGCACCCGCCTGGACGATCGCGAACTTGGCCCACAGCCCCACCGTCGGCGGCGCCCCACCCAGCGACAGCAGGAAGGTCGTCATCGCCATCGCCATGAACGGATGGCGCGAGCCCAGCCCGGCGAAGTCCTCGATCGAGCGGTAGCCGGTGCGGCGGTTGACCGCGACCAGCACGCCGAAGGCCCCGATGTTGGGCAGGGTGTAGGCGGCGATGTAGAAGACCGTGGCCTGGACGGCGGCCTCGTTGACGTCGGCGACACCCGACGCGGCCAACCCGAACGGGATCAGCATGTAGCCCGCCTGCGCCACCGACGACCACGCCAGCAGGCGCACCATGTCACGCTGCTGCAGCGCGACCAGGTTGCCCAGCGACATCGTGAGGATCGCCAGCACGCCCAGGGCCGGCGCCCACACCTCGGCGTACGGTTCGAAGGCGATGAAAGTGACCGCGATCAGCCCGGCGAACCCGGCGGTCTTGGAGGCAACGGCCAGCATCGCCGCGACCGGGATGGGCGCGCCGGCATAGGTGTCGGGCGCCCAGAAGTGGAATGGGACGGCCGAGATCTTGAACCCGAAGCCGACAATGATCAGCATCAGGCTGGCCAGCAGCAACGGCGGCGGCGACGAGCCCCACTGCCCCAGCGCCTGGGCGATGCCGGTGAGCGACGTGGTGCCGGTGAACCCGTACATCATCGAGATGCCGAACAGCATCAGCGCGACGGACAGCACCCCGATCAGGAAGAACTTGATCGCGGCCTCGGACGAGTAGAGGTCGCGCTTGCGCAGCCCGGCCATCACGAACCCGGGGATGGACACGGTCTCCAGCGCCACGAACAGCAGCAGCAGGTCACGCGCCGACGGCATGATCAGCATCCCGAGGAAACTGACCAGCAACAGGAAGTAGTACTCGCCCTGGAAGAACCGGTTCTCGGCGAAGTAGCGCCACGAGATGCCCAGGATCGCCAGCAACGACACCAGGAAGATCAGTTTCAGCACGACCGCGTAGTCGTTGACGACGAAGGTGCCCCCGAAGGTCGAGCGGTCGTCACCCCACAGCGCCACGGTGAAGCCGATTGCCACCAGCGCACCGATGCCGGCAAGCGGGTTGACCAACTGCTTGGCCCCACCGGTCAGGACGAGGTCCACGAGCAGCACGACGATCGCGGTGGCGGTCAGCACCAGTTCCGGTGCGATCGCGGCGAAGTCGATGGCCATGTCGGTCGAGCCTTCGTGTCGGAGTGGATGGTGGGGTGGCGGTGGTGAGCAGTCGCGGTGCCGACGACGGGCGTCGGGGCACCGGCCGTCAGGTCAGCCGCCGCCCAGGTACGACACCAGGTTGGTGACGGCAGGGTCCTGGATGTTGAACACGAACGGGAACGGGCCGAGGACGAAGACCAGGATCAGCAGCGGCGTCCACGACACCCATTCGATCGCCATCACGTCGGCCAACGGTTCGGCGGCCCAGCGTTCGGTGGGTGTTCCGAGCCCCACGCGCTGGATCAGCCACAGGAAGTAGCCGGCGGTCAGCACGGTCCCTGCCGCACCGGCGATGACCAGGGCGAGGTACAGCCCGGAGTAGTTGGCGGCCAGCGCGGGTGCGGGGGAACGGGCCGCCCAGAGGGCCCCGAACTCGCCCCAGAAGCCGGCCAGCCCGGGCAGCCCGAGCGAGGCCATCGACACGAACACCAGCAGGGCGCCGTAGCGCGGCATCTTGACCAGCATCCCGCCGCCGATCGTGGCGATGTCGCGGGTGTGGTAGCGCTCGTGCAACGATCCGGCGAGGAAGAACAGCATCCCGGTCACGACCGCGTGCGCGATGTTGCCGTACAGCGCCGCCTGGATGCCCTGTTCGTTCATCGCCGAGATGCCAAGCATCACGAAGCCCATGTGGCCGACCGACGAGAACGCGATCAGGCGCTTGACGTCGGACTGGGCCAGGCAGGCCAGCGATCCGTAGATGATGCCGATGACGCCCAGGATGCCGATCAGCGGGGCGAACCGGACGGCGCCCTCGGGCAGGATCGGCAGCGCGATCCGGATGAAGCCGTAGGTGCCCATCTTCAGCAGCACGCCGGCC
Source organism: Nitriliruptorales bacterium (assembly GCA_038233055.1). GTDB lineage: Bacteria > Actinomycetota > Nitriliruptoria > Nitriliruptorales > Nitriliruptoraceae > Salsipaludibacter. The sequence continues at coordinate 15,862 of JBBSMS010000003.1, read as the reverse complement.
AGCAGCACGGACCCCACCGTCGGCGCCTCGGTGTGGGCGTCGGGCAGCCAGGTGTGGAACGGCCAAACCGGGACCTTGATCGCGAAACCCAGGAAGATGCCCAGGAACGCGAAGGTCTGGAAGGTCGACGTCCCGATGCCGGCGGCCTGGCTCAACTCGATGATGTCCCACGGGTTGGCCAGCCCGGCGTCGGCCGCGGCGAAGTAGACCGACAGGAAGCCGACCAGCATGAACACGGAACCGAACAACGTGTAGAGGAAGAACTTGACGCTGGCGTACTCGCGTCGCGGGCCACCCCACATCCCGATCATGAAGTACATCGGGACCAGGACGACCTCCCAGAAGATGAAGAACAGCACCAGGTCGAAGGCCAGGAACGTGCCGGCCATCCCGGTCTGCAACAACATCATCAGCGCGAGGAAGGCCTTGGGCTTGCCCGGCTTCGGGATGATCTTGGTGGTGTAGATCGCGCACAGGAACGTCAGCAACCCGGTCAGGAAGAACAGCGGCATGGAGATGCCGTCGATCCCGAGGTGGTAGCGGGCACCGATGGCGTCGATCCACGGCACGACCGTCTCGAACTGCAGGCGATCTCCGGTCGAGTAGTCGAACCCGAACGCGATCACCGTCGACAGCGCCAGGGTGATCCCGGTCAGGACCACGCCGACGCGCTTGACGGTCTGTTCCGCCTCGGACGGCATGGCCACGATGATGGCCGCGCCGATCACGGGGAAGAACAGCGCGAGGCTGAGCAGCCAGCCCTGTTCGTTCAGCATCGGATGCTCCTCGAGTCGGTCGGTGCAGTGGTGCGCGGGACGGCGGGTGGGAAGGCGGTGGCCGGGGGTCGATCCGGCGGCCTCGGCGGCATGGTCGGTCCCATCAGCGGGCTGCCGCGAACACGACGACGAGCACGATGACGCCGGCCAGCATGGCACCGGCGTAGCGCTGGACGTCCCCGGACTGCAGGCGCTTGAGCTTGCTCGAAATCCACGCGGCCGAGAACGCGCCCCCGTTGATCCCGCCGTCGATGACCTTCTGGTCAATCGTGAAGTAGGTCACGTCGGCCAGGCGCTTCACGGCCCCACCGGTGTTCTTGACGATGCCGTCGAGGATCACGTTGGACGACCACGATGCCGCCGGGGCCAGCCAGTCCCGGACCGGGACGACCACGCCGCGGTAGCCGATGTCGTCGAAGTAGTACTTGTTCTCCAGCAGCGTGGTGAACCCACCCATGTGGAGCAGCGGGTCCCGCATCGGCCGGGAGCGCCCGTAGATCATCCAGGCACCACCGACCGCCAACAGGAACCCACCGAGCGCCAACAGGAAGACGTTGAGGTGGAACTCGGGTGCGCCGTGCAGGACGCGGTTCTCCACCCCGCCCTCGGCGCCTTCCGCCTCGGTGGCCAGCACCAGGTCCGACCCGGCGGCCAGGGTGGTGTGGTCGGTCCCAGCGAGCCCAGCGGCCTCGCCCTCCCCGGCCCCCTCGTCGGCATGATCCCCGGCCCCTTCCTCGGCATGGCCCTCGCCCTCGCCGCCACCGTGGAGTTCCTCGAGGTCGACCCGGTGGTAGTCGGCCAGGAACGGGTAGCTCACCTCTTCGAGCAGGTGCGTCGCGGTCCAGGTCTCGAAGTTGCGCTCCACCGAACCGCCGACCTCGTCCCACAGGAAGCCACCCATGAGTCCGACCGGGAAGCTCAGCGCGGCCAGCACGACCAGGGCGGTCAGGATCTGCCACCCGGACTCGTGCGGCAGGTGGTGGCCCCCATGGTCCGGTGCGTGGTCGTCATCGTGGCCGGCTGCGACCACCTCCTCCTGGGTGAGGTCTGCACCGTCGGCGTCGTGGGCGGCCTGGTCCAGGTCTTCCATCTCCGCCTCGTCGTCCAGGGTGCCTGCCTCGGCCTCGGCTTCGACGTCCTCGGGGGTGTGGGCGACACCTCGGTGCGTCCCGAAGAAGATCAGGAACACCGATCGGCCCATGTAGAAGGTCGTGACCATCGCCCCGGCCAGGCCGAGCCAGAACACCAGGCTGCCCGTGAACCGGCCGTTGTTCGCCCAGATCTGGGCCGACACCAGGACCTCGTCCTTGGAGAAGAAGCCGGCGAACAGCGGGAAGCCGGCCAGCGCCAGCGACCCGATCACGAAGGTCACGAACGTCGTCGGCATGTACTTGCGCATGCCACCCATGTCGCTCATGTTGTTGGAATGGACCGCATGGATCAGCGACCCGGACCCCAGGAACAGCAGCGCCTTGAAGAAGCCGTGCGTGAACAGGTGGAAGATCCCAGCGGTGTAGCCCCCGACGCCCAGGGCGGCGACCATGTAGCCCAGCTGCGAGATGGTGGAGTAGGCCAGCACCTTCTTGATGTCGTCCTGCACGATCGCCACGAACCCGGCGAAGAACAGCGTGATCGTGCCGACGATCGCCATGGTGTTCATGACGGCCAGCGACTGGGCGAACACCGGGTACAGGCGCGCGATCAGGAACACCCCGGCGGTCACCATGGTGGCCGCGTGGATCAGGGCCGAGACGGGCGTCGGTCCCGCCATCGCGTCGGGCAGCCACACGTGCAGCGGCATCTGGCCGGACTTGGCCATGGCGCCCAGGAAGATCAGCAGGCAGCCCAACACGATGGTGGGCTGCGACAGCATCCCGGCCGCGGCCAACTCGGTGGTCTCACGGATCGAGAACACGTTGTCGGTGTGGGCCGACACCCCGACCGACAGCACGATGATGCCCACGACCAGCCCGATGTCGCCGAACTTCGTGGTCAGGAACGCCTTGTTCGCTGCGTCGGAGTTGGTCTTCTCCAGCCAGTAGTAGCCGATCAGCAGGTAACTGCAGACGCCGACCAGCTCCCAGCCCACCAATGCCTGCAGGGTGTTGGGCGCGACCACCAGCACCAGCATCGAGAAGGTGAACAGCGACAGCATCGCGAAGAAGTAGGTGAACCGGTCTTCGCCGTGCATGTACTCGCGGGAGTACAACTGGACCATGAACGACACGGTCGTGACCAGGACCAGCATCATCGCGGTCAGGCCGTCGACGTACTGGCCGAACTCGATCAGGATGTTGCCCCCCAGGGGGATCGACCAGAAGACCTGCTCGACTGCTTCGACGGGTCCGTTGACGAAGGTCTGCCAGCCGATCATCACCGCCACGACCCACGCGATGGCGATGGCCGAAATGCCGACCTCGGCACCCTTCAGCGGCATCAGCCGTCCGAACGCGGCGATGACCCCGGCCGCGACGAACGGCAGGGCCACGATCAGCCAGGCGTAGTTCAGAACCTCCACGTGGTCACTCCCCCGCTCACCAGCGCATCATGTCGGCATCGTCGATGTTGATCGACGCGCGATTGCGGAACATGTTGAAGACGATGGCCAGGCCGACACCCACCTCGGCAGCGGCCACGACGACCACGAACAGGGCGAAGACCTGTCCGGTGGCGGCCGGGTCGTCCGGCCACTTGAGGTTCTGGAACGCCACCAGGTTGATGTTGACGGCGTTGAGCATCAGTTCGACGCTCATCAGGACCAGCACCGAGTTGCGGCGGGCCATGACGCCGTAGAGGCCGACGCAGAACAGGAACGCGCCCAGGACGAGGGGTCCGATCAGGGTCATCGCGCACCCCCGTCGCCAGCCGCCAGTTCGGCCCGGCGTTCTTCGGCCTCGACCTCGCCGCGGTCGGGCAGTGCCTCGCGGATCGGCGTGACCGCGCGCTCGTCGCCGGAATCACCCGACTCGCGCCGGGCCAGCAGGATGGCCCCGACCAGCGCGGCCAGCAGCATCATGGAGATGACCTCGAACGGGAACACCCAGGACGAGAAGATCGCCATCCCGAGGTCGCCGACCGAGGAACTCCGGGGGGTCACCGCGGGGAAGCTGCCGAAGGCGCGCACGATCAGCACCACCAGCACCCCGAACAGCGCGGTCGACACGACCATCGCCATGGGCCGGTTGCGCGAGTCCAGCGCTTCGCGCCCGATCGGGGCGCGGGTCAGCATCAGCCCGAACAGGAACAGCACCGTGATCGCGCCGAGGTAGACGACGGCCTGCACCATGGCCACGAAGTCGGCCTGCAGCAACAGGAACACCATCCCGATGCCGGCCAACGACACGGCCAGGAACAGCGCGGCGTGCACCAGGTTGCGCGACGTGACCGTCAACACGGCCCCGCCGCCGGTGATGACCGCGAACAGGATGAACAGCAGGTCCAAGGAGGTCATGATCCACCTCCCCGCCGTCGCAGCGCGAGCGCAAGGCCGGCCACCACCAGGATGACGACGCCAACGACGAGCAGTTCCCGGACACCGAGGGTGCTCATGCGTCACCACCTTCCTCGTCGTCGAGTTGCTTCTGCTTCTGGGCCCGGACCCAGGCGGCCTTGGCCTTGGCGCGGGCCATGCGCTCGGACTTGCCGGCGGCGATCTGCTCGTCGTAGACGGCCTGGTCGATCTCGCCGGCCCCCTCGACGTGGACGTCGGCCAAGGCCTGCTTCGGCGGGGCGTCGGTACTGGCGCCGGCGTCGGCGGCGGGCTCGTCGCCCCCACCATCGCCCCCGGAGGCTTCCTGTTCGGCCAGCTTGGCCTTCTTCTGGGCCCGGACCCACGCGGCCTTGGCCTTGGCACGGGCCATCCGCTCGGACTTGCCGGCCGCGATCTGTTCGTCGTAGACGGCCTGGTCGATCTGCTCCCCGGCGCCCTCGACGTGCATGTCGGCCACGTTGGTGCCGGTCTTCGCGGCCGGCTTCGTCTTCGGTGGCGCGTCGTCGCCCGCGGCCTCCTCCGCCTGCTCGGCCTGCTCGCTCTTGGCGTGGGCGGCCTCGAGTTCGTTCTCCTTGGCCGCGATCGCGTCGGCGACCTCGGCCGGCGAGTCGGCACCGTCGTCCAGGGCCGGGGGCGGAGGGACGGTGTCGGCCCACTCGCGCAGACGCTCCTTCTCGTGCAGCAACCCGTTGATGTCGTACTCGGAGTACTCGAACTCCGGGCTCCAGAACAGCGCGTCGAAGGGGCACACGTCGACGCAGATGCCGCAGTACATGCACAGGGCGAAGTCGATCGCGAAGCGGTCCAGCGCGTTGCGCGTGCGCTCGCGGCCGCCTTCCTTCTGGGCGGGCAGCTTCTCCTTGTGGGAGTCGATGTAGATGCACCAGTCCGGACACTCGCGCGCACACAGCATGCAGACCGTGCAGTTCTCGTCGAACAGCGCGATCACGCCCCGGGTCCGGGGAGGCAGGTCGGGCTTCACGTGCGGGTACTGCACGGTCGCGGGCTTCTTGAACAGGAACTTGAGGGTGACCCCCAGCCCTTTCAGGAGCCCGACCCCGAACGGCGCCTTGGTCGGCGTGGTGATGCTCACAGTGCCACCTTCCCGATGGCGACGACGACGATGTTGGCCAGCGACAGCGGGATCAGGACCAGCCAGGAGATCTTCTGCAACTGGTCCTCACGCAGGCGCGGGTAGGCGACCCGCAACCAGACCATGAAGAAGATGATGGCCATGATCTTGCCCAGCGTGATCCCGACGCCCAGCAGTGTGCCGAGGGCGCCACAGTCGGCGATGCCCCCGACGGCCTCGCAGCCGGGCAGTCCGACGCCCGGCAGTGGCTGCCAGCCACCCAGGTACAGCACCGAGATCAGCGCGGACATGAACACCATGCCGCCGTACTCCGTCAGCAGGAACATGGCGAACTTGATGCCCGTGTACTCGGTCATGTACCCGAACACGAGCTCCGAGTCGGCGATCGGCATGTCGAACGGAGGCCGCGACAACTCGGCCAGTGCGGCCGTCACGAAGATGGCGAAGCCGAGCAGTTGCGGGAACACGAACCACATCGAGACCGTGCCGAAGATCTTCATGGTCGCCTGCGACTCGACGATGTCGACCAGAGACAGCGACCCGGCCTGGATGGCGACCGCGGCGGCCGCCAGGATCAGCGGCAGTTCGTAGGCGATCAACTGCGCGGCCGCGCGGATGCCACCCATCAGCGAGAACTTGTTGGCCGATGCCCAGCCACCCATCAGGATGCCCAGCACGCCGATCGACCCGATCGCCAGGGCGTAGAACAGGCCCAGTTCGAGGTCCTCGGCCCACACGCCCGGTCCGAGCGGGATCACCAGGAAGCCCAGCAGCACCGGGACCAGCGCCACGCCCGGCGCGACCGCGAACACCAGCCGGTCGGCCGCCTGGGGGACGATGTCCTCCTTCTGGATGAACTTGATCCCGTCCGCGACCAACTGCAGTGATCCGTGCCACCCGGCCTCCATCGGGCCGTTGCGGTTCTGGAGGTGGGCCATCGCCTTGTGCTCGAGGTAGCCGCCGACCAGCGACACGACCATCAGCATGACCGTGCACAGCAGGATCTTCAGCAGTGCCGACAGCCAGAAGTTGTCCAGCGTCAGCAGCGAGGCGGACTGGGCGACCAGTCCCTCGACCACGGCGGGGTCCAACACGGCAGCGGTCATCGGTCCACGTCTCCCACCACGAAGAACACCGAGCCCAGGATCGCCACCGCGTCGGGGATCAACTGGCCCCGCAACAGGTAGGGCAGCGCCTGGACGTTGGAGAACGACGGCGTCCGCATCTTGAACCGCCACGGGTTCTTGGAACCGTCCGACTGGAGGAAGTAGCCGAGTTGGCCCAGCGGGTTCTCGGTGCGGACATAGGTCGCACCCTCCGGGGCCTTGACGATCTTGGGCAGTTTGGTGTTGACCGGGCCGGGACCGATGTGGTCGTGGATCTGTTCGATGATGTCGAGGCTGGCCTCGATGCGTCCCAGCAGCACCGCGAAGCGGTCGAAGCTGTCGCCGTTGTCCCCGGTCGGGACCCGCACGTCGAGTTCGCCGTACTTGAGGTAGGGCTCGGTGACGCGGGAGTCCTCGGGCACCCCGGCGGCATGCAGGCTCGGACCGGTCACGCCGTAGGCCAGCGCGACCTCCGGCGGCAACGGCCCGATGCCCTTGGTGCGAGCCTGGAAGATCTCGTTGCCCAGGACCAGGTCGACGTAGTCCGGCAGCCGTGCCCGCATCGTCGCCAGTTCCTCCACCGACTGGCGCAGGAAGCCCTTGGGCAGGTCGATCTTGATCCCGCCCGGCTGGTTGTAGGTGAAGTGCAGGCGCCCGCCCGTGGCCGATTCCAGCAGGTACTGGATCTCCTCGCGCTCACGGAAGGCGTAGAACATGGGCGTGATCGCGCCGAGTTCGATGGCATAGGAGCCGATGAACATGAGGTGGTTGAGGACCCGGTTCCACTCGGCCAGCAGCATGCGGATCCACTGGGCCCGGTCGGGGACCTCCATCTCCATCATCTTCTCGACCGCGAGGGCGACGCCCAGTTCGTTGCAGAACCCGGACAGCCAGTCGTGGCGGTTGGTCAACGCCATGATCTGGCGGTAGTCGCGGTACTCGGCCAACTTCTCGAACCCACGGTGCATGTAGCCGATGACCGGTCGTGCATCGCGGATGCGTTCGCCGTCCATGTCCAACACGACCCGCAGCACGCCGTGGGTCGCGGGGTGGGCCGGGCCGATCGACAGCGACATCTCGGCGGTGTCGAAGTCCGCGTCCCCGCGCAACTCGAAGATGACGTCCTCGCCCGGTGCGTTGCCCGGCAGGACGTGCTCGGTGGTGTCGAGGTCACTCACCCTGCGGCCCTTCCTGCTCGGACTGCTGCTCGGACTGGTCACGACGCTGGCTGCGGTCCCAGTGGCGGAAGCCGGCGGCGCGGGCAGCCTCGATCGAGGCGAACCACACCTCCGCCTTCGTGTCGTCGAACTGGGGCGAGTCGTCGGTGTGGAACAGCATCGAGTCCGCGTTGCCCTTGACCGTCCACCCGTCCGGACCGGAACCGTCCTCGGCCGGCGCGGCGGACCCGGCACCGTAGGGGCCGTCACCGTCCTCGCCTTCGCCGTGTGGCTCGACCGCGGGCTCACGCTGGTGGACGTCCAGGGCGCCGTACCCGGGCGGGCCGTCCTCACCGGCGTCGTCGACGTGGAGGTCCACGTCGGCGGTGCGGCCGGGGATCTCGACGCCGTCGTCGGTCGGCAGGGTCCCACCGACGGGGGCGGGCCCGTCGTGGGTGGTCGAGGTGACCGGGTCGGCCTCGAGGTCGGTGCGGACGTAGGGGTCCCAGTGCGCGAAGCCGGCCGCGCGGGCCGCCGCGACGTCGTCGAACCACACGTCCGCCTGGGCGGTACGCCAGTTCGGCGAGTCCTCGGTGTGGAAGACGTTGCCGTCCTGCGTGGCCTTGATCCGCCAGCCGTGGGGACCGGACCCGTCTTCTCGGGGGTAGGCCGATCCCGGGCCGAAGGGACCGGGCTCGTCGACCTCGGGTCCGTCGGCCACGGGGTCGTCGGGCTCGTTGTCCGCCGCCCCCTCATCCGTGGCAGCGTCGTCGGTGACCGGCTCGTCCGTCTCTGCGTCGTCCGTGACCGGCTCGCCCGTGGCAGCGTCGTCCGTGACCGGCACATCCGTGGCTGCGTCGTCCGTGACCGGCTCGTCCGTCTCTGCGTCGTCCGTTGCCGGCTCGGCCGTGGCTGCGCCGTCCGTGACCGGCTCGTCCGTCTCTGCGTCGTCCGTTGCCGGCTCGGCCGTGGGTGCGTCGTCCGTGACCGGCTCGCCCGTGGGTGCGTCGTCCACGTCATCGGCCTGGTCGGCGGCGTCCTCCTCGTCCCCGGCACCGTCGGGGTCGTCGATCGCGGTCGCGTCGTCCGGGGATGCCGCAGCCTCGTCGCTGGCCTCGGGAGCCTCGTCGGTGTCGTCGGTCACCGGCTCGACAGACTCGGCCGTCGTGGCGGCGGCGTCATTGGCCTCGTCGTCCGGGTCCTCCGCCTCGTCCGTGGCGTCCGTGGCGTCCGCGGCGTTCACGGCACCATCGGTGTCGTCGACCGCGGTGGCGTCGTCCGTGGACCCCGCAGCCTCGTCAATGGCCTCCGGAGCGGCTTCTGCGATCTCGTCGGTCGCGGGCTCGGCACCTTCGTCCGTGCTGTCGGCGTCAATGGGCTCGGTTTCGCCGTCGGTGGCGTCGGCGGCCGGCGCCACCTCGTCGTCATCGGGGTCCGGGGGTGGGCTGCCGGCGGGCACGGGCGTGAGGCCCTCGTCGGCGTCGTCCGCGTCGTCGGACGCCTCGTTGGCCTTGGCCTCGCGGGCGGCGGCCTGGTCGGCGCGGGCGGCGTCGGCGCGGGCCGAAGCCGACGCAGCGGCCTCGTCGTCGACGTCCGGTTCGTGTGGGACGTCCTCGTCGACCGTGGCCTGCTGGTCGTCGGACGCTTCGGCGGGCGCGGGCTCGTCCACGCTGTCCACGTCGTCGGCGGCCACGGACTCGTCATCGACGTCAGGGATCGATGGCTTCGGGGCGGCCTCGGCGGCCGTGGCACCCTCGGTGCCGGCGCCCGCCTCGGCATCGGGGGACGGCGGGGCCTCGGCCTCGTCGGTGGAGGTGGCCGCGACGTCGGGCTCCTCCCCGCCCTCCTGCTCCTCGCGCTCCTGCTCGGCAGGCTCGTCCTCGGCGGCCTTGGCTGCGGCGCGCTGCTTCTTGATGAAGGCGGCCTTGGCCTTCGAGCGCGCGATCCGTTCCGACTTGCCCTCGCCGATCAGCCGGTCGTAGACCTCCTGGTCCAGTTCCACCTCCTCGCGCTGCGGCTCCTCGCTGGCGGCGTTGGCCGCGTCGGCGCCGCCGGACGCCCCCTGGTCCGCGTCGACCTCGGGGGTCGACGTGGGGTTGGCCTCGCGCGCCTGCCTGGCAATGATCTCGTCCAGCCCGGACGGGCCCGGGGCCTCGCCGATCGCGGGTTCGCGCACGATGACGTTGCCGTCCTCGTCGGGTTCCGCCGGGTCCTTGACACCGGGCCACGGCTTGGCGACCCGGGATGCGAGCGGGAACTCCTTGCGCAGCGGCCAGCCCTCGAAGTTCTCGATGCACAGGATCCGCGGCAGCAGACCGGGATGACCCTCGAAGTCGATGCCGAACATGTCGAACGCCTCGCGTTCGTGCCAGTTCGCGCCGGCGTAGACGTCCGCGACCGAGGCCACGACGGGGGCCTCGCGACCACCTTCGCAGCGGGTCCGCAGCAGGAGCCGGCGCCCCTTGGAGGTGGAGTACAACACCGCGACGACGTCCAGCCCCTCCTCGCCCGCATCGACCCCGAACAGGCAGTCGAACAGGTCGAAGGACAGCAGGTCCTCGTCGCGACACAGCGCGATGGTCCGGTGCCAGTCGGCGGGTGCGACCTCGACGGTCAGTTCGCCGTACTCGGCCACCTCACCCACGATGCCGCCGCCGATCCGATCGCGCAGCAGCGCGGTCGTTTCGGCGTCGTCGAGGGCGGTGTCCCGCCGCGCCAGGACCGGGTAGCTCATGCCACCTCCCCCCCCATCGGCCACCCAACCACCCCACACGGGCGGCCTCGTTCCCCCCCGAGGGGGGAACGACGGCGCTGGCTCGACGAAGTCAGCGTCATCGAGCGGCGCCTTCGACCTCGCGTCGGACCTGGGCGTCGGCTTCCCGGGAGGCCTGTTGCGCCTCGGCGACGCTGAGTTCGTGGACCTGGCCGTCGGTGCCCAGGATGATCGGGCGGCGCTCGGCCATGCGCTGGGGCAGGGACTCGTTCTGGATCCGGTCCTGCAGCGCGATGATCCCGTCCAGCAGCGCTTCCGGCCGCGGTGGGCAGCCCGGGACGTAGACGTCGACGGGGATGATCTGGTCGACGCCCTTGGTCACCGAGTAGCTGTCCCAGTACGGACCGCCACAGTTGGCGCAGGACCCGAACGAGATCACGTACTTCGGCTCGGGCATCTCGTCGTAGAGCCGCTTGATCGCCGGGGCCATCTTGTCGGTCAGGGTCCCCGACACCATCAGCAGGTCGGCCTGGCGCGGGCCGTGGGCGAAGGGGATCACGCCGAGTCGGATGAAGTCGTGGCGGGCGGTCGACGCCGCGATGAACTCGATCGCGCAGCACGCCAGGCCGAAGTTGAACGCCCACAACGAGTACTTGCGACCCCAGTTGAACACGAACTTGAGCGGCTTGGGGAGTTCGACGGATTCCATCACTCCCATTCGAGCACCTTCTTCCGCCAGGCATAGACCAGGCCCAGCACCAGGATTCCGATGAAGACGAACATCTCGATGAGCACGAACGTCGGGCTGATGATGCTGTCGGCGTCCAGGTCCCCCAGGATCTGTGCCCACGGGAACAAGAAGATCGCCTCGACGTCGAAGATGACGAACAGGAACGCGAACACGTAGTACCGGATGTTCATCTGCGCCCAGCCGGTACCGACCGCGTCGACCCCGCACTCGTAGGTCGTGAGCTTCTCGGGGTGGGGCAGGTTCACGCGGAAGAGGCGGTTGACGACCATCACCAGCGTGTAGAGCAGGATGCCGAAGACCACCAGCACGGCGAACGATCCCCACTGCGCGTAGTAGGACATCACCGCCTCCTCTGGGATGGACGTCGGCGCCGCGATCACGGGCGGCCCCGGAGGGCTGCCGGACCATCGACGTGCTCGGGCGTCGGGCTCGGGCTGGTCGTGTGGCTGGTGGGCGCGTTCGCGGCCTGCGGACACCACTGCGAGTCGGCGCCGCGGGGCGCCGGGCTGGTCGACGCCCATACGGGTGGCGATCCTACCAGCGTCCCCGACCCCTGCCCCACGCCTCCTCACGGCCCCGGCCCCCACCGCTGTCGGCCCCGCCGGACGCTTGCGGAGTGGTCAATACCTACAGTTTGCGCAATGTTGCAGTTGATGCAACAATACCCGTCGTGACTCCACCGACAACCGCCGACGACGACGCCTCGCCCGCCCCGGACGAGCCCCTCGGGCTGCGCGAACGAAAACGCCGTGCCACCGAGGCCGCGTTGCGCCGGGCGACCGTCGACCTCGCCAGCTCGCAGGGGTTCGACGCGGTCACCGTCGACGAGATCTGCCGCCAGGCGGGCGTGTCTCCCCGCACCTTCTTCAACTACTTCTCGTCCAAGGAGGACGCGGTCCTGCAGGCACGCCCGTCGCCCCCGTCCGGCGACGACCTCGAGGTGTTCAGCGCGGGCGGGCCGTCGGGTGACCTCATCGCGGACCTCGCCACGATGATCGGGTCCCACCTGGCCGCACGCCTGCCGCCGGCATCGGAGGTGGTCCGCCACCACCACCTCCTGCATCGCGAGCCCCGACTCCAGGCCCACTTCCGGGCGGGCCTGCGCGACGTGGAGGTGGGCATCGGCCGGGCGATCGCCACGCGGACGGGGACTGCCGCCGACGATCCGGCCGTCCAGCTGCTGTCCGCGGTCGTGTCCGGCGCCATGCGGGTGGCGATGACGCGCTGGGTCGCGGCCGGCGGCGACGTGCCCGTGCGAACCTGTGTCGACGACACCTTCACACTTCTCCGGCAGGGCCTGGACGCCGACGCGCTCCTCGGCGACACCTGACGCACCTGCACGACCACCCATCCCACCCACCTTCCATCCGATGAACCAGGACCCGCGATGCCACCACCCGACCACCACGATCCCACACCGGACGACCGCGCCGATGCGATCGTCGACGCCCGCGGCATCGTCGTGCGCTTCGGTGACCTGACCGCCGTCGACGGCGTCGACCTGCAGGTCCGCCGCGGCTCCATCTACAGCCTGCTGGGCCCCAACGGCGCCGGCAAGACGACCCTGATCCGGGTGCTGTCGACGCTGCTCAAGCCCGACGCCGGGTCCGCGACGGTTGCCGGTGTCGACGTCGTCGAGGACCCACCGGCCGCGCGGACCAGGATCGGCCTGGCCGGCCAGTTCGCGGCCGTGGACCAATACCAGACCGGCCGCGAGAACGTCGAGATGATCGGGCGGCTGTACCGGCTGTCCCGGGCCGAGTCGCGGCGCCGGACCAACGACATCCTCGACCGGATCAACCTGGTGGACGCGGCCGACCGGCAGGTCGGCACGTACTCGGGCGGGATGCGACGCCGTCTCGACCTCGCCGCGTCCCTGATCGGTCGCCCCGAGGTCATGTTCCTGGACGAGCCGACCACCGGGATCGACCCGCGCAGTCGAGTCGGGGTGTGGGAACTGGTCCAGGACCTGGTCGCCAACGGCACCACGGTCCTGCTGACCACCCAGTACCTGGAGGAGGCGGACCAGTTGGCCGACCGGGTCGGGGTGATCGACCGCGGTCGCATCATCACCGAGGGCACCGCTGACGAGCTCAAGGACACCATGGGCGGGACGATCGTGCAGGTCGAGCCACCGGCCGGGCGCCAGGAGGAGTTCCGGCGGGTCCTCGCGGCCGCGGTCGAGGGCGAGGTCACCTGGGATCCGCAGCGCGGCCACCTGCGCCTGCCCGCCGCGGAGGGTGCCGCCAGCGTGATGGCCGTCACCCGTGCCCTGGACGCCGCCGACCTGGTGCCCGACGACATCACCACCCACAAGCCGACCCTCGACGACGTGTTCCTGTCGCTGACCGAGGACGACGCCCGGCCGACGACACCCGACGACTCGCAACCCGAACCAGCCCGCACCCGCGGGCGGAAGGCTCGCCGATGAGCACCGCGACCGCACCCGCCTCCCCGACCGACGCCGGGCGCATCGGGCTGGCCGAGGTCGTCAGCGACACGCTGGTCGTGACCCGTCGGGGCTGATCCGCAACATCCGCCTCCCCCAGCTGCTGGTGTTCGCCACCATCCAGCCGGTGATGTTCCTGTTGCTGTTCAACTATGTCTTCGGCGGGGTCATCGGGACCCAGATCCCGCCGGCCGCGGGCGGCAAGTACATCAACTTCCTGATGCCCGGCCTGCTGGTCCAGATCGTGACCTTCGGCGCCGGGCAGACCGCGATCGGGTTGACCGAAGACCTCAACAACGGGGTCATCGACCGCTTCCGGTCCCTGCCGATGGCGCGGTCGGCCGTGCTGGCCGGGCGCACGATCGCCGACCTGGTCCGCAACACCTTCGTCGTCGGCCTCATGCTCATCGTGGCCTTCGCGATCGGATTCCGTTACCAGTCGTCGTTCTTGGGCTTCCTGGGCGGGGTCGCGCTGGCGTTGGCCTTCGCGTTCTCGCTGTCGTGGGTGATGGCCAGCCTCGGCCTGAAGATCAAGAACCCGGAGGCGGTGCAGTCGGCCATCTTCATCCCGGTCTTCCCGTTCGTGTTCGCCAGTTCCGTGTTCGTCCAGACCGAGACCATGCCTGGTTGGCTCCAGGCCTTTGCGGAGAACCAGCCCGTGACGATCATCGCCAACGCGATCCGCGGGCTGATGCTGGGCGAGGGGATCCTGCCGGCGGGCCAGACGGTCGCCGGCCAGACCCTGCTGGCGCTGGCCTGGATCGTGGGACTGCTGGTGGTGTTCGCGCCGCTGGCCGTCAGGCTCTACCGCCGGGCGGTAACCTGAGTCCTATCCCGGGGCCAGGGGACGATCGGACAGGAAGCTGCTGTTCGTGAGTCGGGGGGCCTCTAGCGTCGGCACCGCCATCCGACGTCTTGCGACGCGCTGCGTCGCCCAAGAAGGTCCGCCGTGCAGATCCCCCGTTCCCCCGCCCATTTTGCCGCGCCAACTCGCCGCCTGTCGTTGCTGGTCCTGCTCGCCATGGTGGCGGTCGGCGTGGTCGTCCCCCCGGCACAGGCCTCCCGCGTCCCGGCCGAGCTGGCCGCATCCTCGGCCAGTGCAGAGGCCGAAGCGCCGCTGGTGACCACGGTCGCGTGGTCCAAGGGTGGCTACAAGCGCGGGAACAAGGCCTGGACCAACCGCGTTCGCACCGATCGCGGGCTGCGCCCGCTCACCGTGCAGTCCTGCCTGGACCGGCGCGCCGAGCAGTGGGCCTACCGGCTCGCCGCACGCAACAACTTCAGCCACCAGGACCTCGGTGACGTGCTGCGCGACTGCAACCTCAGTGGGGTCTCCGAGAACCTTGCCCTGGGCTACAAGACGTCTCGCTCGACGATCCGCGCGTGGATGAACTCGTCCGGGCACCGTTCCAATTTGCTGGACTCACGCAACCGCAAGATGGGCGTGGGCATCTACAAGGGCCCCCGCGGCTACGTGGTCGTCCAGTTGATGGGTTGGTGAGGTCGGATCCCATCCCGTCGATCCCGGTCACGCGCCGGGCGGGCTAAGGACGCACGCGTCAGGACGGCAGTCGCCAATCAACCGGGTCGCCACCGAGATCGACCAGCGCGGCGTTGGCACGACTGAACGGACGTGAGCCGAAGAACCCCCGGTGCGCCGACAGCGGCGACGGGTGGGTCGACTCGATTCGAGGCGTGTCCGCCAGTCGCGCTGCGAGATTGCGGGCGTCACGCCCCCACAGGATCGCCACAAGCGGGCGCTCGCGCGCGACCAGCACGTTGATGATCGCGTCGGTGATCGGTTCCCAGCCCTTGCCGCGGTGCGACGCCGGTGTCCCGGGCCGCACCGTCAACGACCGGTTCAGCAGGCACACCCCCTGCTCGACCCACGGCGTGAGGTCACCGGTTGCCGGTCGGGGATGGCCGAGGTCGTCCACGTACTCCGTGAAGATGTTGGCCAGCGACCTGGGGATCGGACGCACGTCCGGCGCCGCCGCGAAGCACAACCCGATCGGGTGGCCGGGCGTCGGGTAGGGGTCCTGGCCCACGATCAGCACCTTGACGTCGTCCAACGACATCTGCAACGCCGCGAAGACCCGGTCGCCGTCGGGCAGGAACGGCCGCCCGGCGGCCTGCTCGGCGCGCAGCCAGTCGCCCATGGCCGCGATGTCGTCGGCCACCGCTTCGAGCGCGTCGGCCCACCCGGGCCCCACCAGGTCCGCCAACGCCATCTCGGCCTCCCACTCGTCACCGTGGCCTCGTCGCCATCGCCGTTGAAGGTAGAACCGCGACCGGCCGCGACCGGCGGCACACCGGTCCGGTCGGGC
>JBBSMS010000002.1:0-83592 GCA_038233055.1 Nitriliruptorales bacterium | reverse complement strand
GGCCATGGGAAGTCGCCTGGATGCGTCGGGGAACGGTGGAGGTGCGTGTCCACGTGCACGGCAGGGCGCGGCGGGAAAGGAGGTTCCGGCGCGAGCGGCACGGGACGCGGGTCGAAGCGCCATCATAGCGGGTCGCCCAACCCCGGACAGGTTCGGGTCGCCCTCACCGGGACCCCCTCACCAGGCTCGCCAGCCTCGGTCGGGTCAGGCGCGGGCTGGGGGTCCGGCCGCGGGGCGGCCCCGCCCGTGCTCGCGCTCGTCCGCCCGGTCGTCGGCTCGTCGGCGCGCACCCTCGATGAGGGCCACCACCTCGGCTGCGGCGTCTGCCGGATCGTCGTTGACCACCTCGTGGTCGAACTCGTGGGCCGCCGCCAGTTCGACGTCGGCCCGGTCCATCCGTCGCCGGACCTGGCGGTCGGACTCGGTCCCCCGGGACTGCAGCCGCCGGTGGAGTTCCTCGCGGTCCGGCGGGGCGAGGAAGATCCGCAGCGCATCCGGGGCACGCCGGGCCACCTGGGCCGCGCCCTGGACCTCGATCTCGAGGATCACGACCGCGCCGGCGTCACGCCGCCGGGCGACCGCGTCCGCGAGGGTCCCGTAGCACTGCCCGGCGTACCGGGCATGTTCCAGGAAGGCGTCCTCGGCGACCAGTTCGTCGAACCGCTGGGGGTCCACGAAGTGGTAGTGGACGCCGTCCACCTCGTCCGGTCGGGGGTCGCGGGTCGTGGCCGACACGGACTTCTCGGCGTCCGGGAGCGCAGCCAGCACCCCGTCCAGCACGGTGCCCTTGCCCACGCCGGAGGGACCGGCCACGACCACCAGCAACCCGTTCACACGACCTCGTCGAGCAAGTCGCGACGTTGGCGCTCGCCCAGCCCGCCCAGCCGACGCGAGGCGGCGATGTCGAGCCGCTCCATCAACCGACGGGACCGCACCGGGCCCATGCGGGGCAGCGCCCGCAGCACGTCGGAGACCCGCATGCGTGCCACCTCGTCGGCGTCGTCGACCCGGGCCAGCACCTGGGCGAAGGTGACCTCGCCGGCCTTGAGCATCTGCTTGACCTGTGCCTGCACCTGACGCACGCGCTGGGCCTCTGCGAGCGCGACCCGCCGCTGCTCGTCGCTGCGTTCGGGTACGGCCACGCCGACTCCGGTGCTCGTGTGCGGCTGGTCGTGGTCAGGCTACTCACCGTCGGTTCCACCGAGCGACGGGCAGCAGGGCGCCCGGACCGTGATACCGGCTCAGGACGGCTTGCGGGCACGGATCGAGAACGTCGTGGGCACCCGGTCCCGCAACGGCTCCGGCAGGGCCCAGAAGCCGGGCGCCACTGGCTCCCAGGTCTCAAAGGGTGCCCAGTCGGTCCACGTGTGCTCACCGAGGTGTTCCAGCACCAGCCCGTGGTCCAGCAGGGCCGTGACGACCTCGCCGATGCCGTGGTTCCACTCGTGGCCGGGCAGCGCCGCCACCCGGTGGCCGTCGGCGACCTCCACGTAGGTCTCGCCCTCGGTCCACGTCAGGGGCTCGTCGGCCTGGAAGTACGGGTACCGCAGTTCGAAGGTCGGGCCGTCGGTGACCTCCAGGGCATTGAGCACCGGATGGCCGTCGCGCACGAACAGCGCGCCGGCCGGGGCCAGCAACTCGGCGACGACGCCCGCCCAGCGATCGATGTCGGGCAGCCAGCACAGCGCACCGACCCCGGTGTAGACCAGGTCGAACGTGCGCCCGCCCACAAGGCTCGGGGCGTCGTCCACCGGGCCGACCACGAACTCCACGTCGTCGCCACTGGCCGTCGCCAGCGACCGCGCCTGCTCGATCGAGACCCCCGACAGGTCCAGCCCGACCACGGAGCCGGCACCCAGGCGGGCCAACGAGATGGTGTCGGTCCCGATGTGGCACTGCAGGTGGATGGCGCTGCGTCCGTCGAGGTCCCCCAGCCACTGGCGGTCGTGCGCAACGACCGTCGACAACGCGGTCGGGTCGGAGACGTACTCCGCGACGCGGTAGTCGGGCGAGGCGGCGTGGGCCGGCGCGCGGTCGTCCCACATGACCCTGTTGTCCTCGATCCACCGATCGGTTCCGTCCATGCTGCTGACCTCCTGTCGTGGCGCGCCCGGAGTCGTCGCCGGGTCGTCAACGAACCGTAGGCTGTCCGGGTCCACGACCGAGGCCTGCCGATGGTGTCCGCCCTGTTCGACCAGTCTGCCTGGGAGGCCGCGCCGGGCTTCGACCTCACCGACCTGACCTACCACCGGCACGTGGACGCCGGGATCGTGCGGATCGCGTTCGACCGGCCCGAGGTCCGCAACGCCTTCCGGCCGCACACCGTCGATGAGTTGTACCGGGCGCTGGACCACGCGCGCCAGACCTCCGACGTCGGCTGCGTGCTGCTGACCGGCAACGGCCCGTCCGAGCGCGACGGCGGGTACGCCTTCTGCAGCGGTGGTGACCAGCGCATCCGCGGGAAGGATGGCTACAAGTACTCCGACGAGGACGACGCCTCCGGGATCGACCCCGCCCGCTCGGGTCGCCTCCACATCCTCGAGGTCCAGCGCCTGATCCGGACCATGCCGAAGGTGGTCGTGGCGGTGGTGGACGGTTGGGCCGCGGGCGGGGGTCACTCGCTGCACGTGGTGTGTGACCTGACCATCGCCTGTGCCGAGCACGGGCGGTTCAAGCAGACCGACCTGGCCGTGGCCTCGGTCGACGGCGGCTACGGGTCGGCGTACCTCGCGAAGCAGGTCGGCCAGAAGGTGGCGCGCGAGATCTTCCTGCTGGGCGAGACCTACACCGCCGACGACGGGGTCCGCATGGGCGCGGTCAACCGCGCGGTCCCGCACGCCGACCTCGAGTCCACCGCGATCGCCTGGGGCCGCACCATCCTCACCAACTCCCCCACCGCCACCCGGATGTTCAAGTTCGCCATGAACCTGGCCGACGACGGGCTGATGGGTCAGCAGGTCTTCGCCGGCGAGGCCACCCGCCTGATCTACGGCACCGACGAGGCCGTCGAAGGCCGCGACGCCTTCCTCGAACACCGCCCCCGTGACTGGTCCGGCGTCCCCTGGCACTATTGACGCGTGCATTGGAGTTCCTCGCTGCGCTCAGAACGTCCATCGCAACGTCCAGCGAGACAGGTCAGCCCGCCGCCCGGCCGACAACGTGTGCGTCGCACGTTCCGCCCGTGGAACCACGGACGCACGCACCCACGACGCCCGCCACGGTGTGCGTCCCTCGTTGCGTACGCGCCACAACGGACGCACGCAGACAGGACCTGCCATGGACACCGCCGACCTTGCCGACTTCCTGCTGGACAGCGGGGTGTTGACGTTCGGGGACTTCACGACCAAGTCGGGGCGCTCGACGCCGTACTTCCTGAACTTCGGCAACCTCGCCACGGGCCGACAGGTCGACACGATCGGCCGGGCCTACGCCGACCACGTCGTGGAGACGTTCGGCGACGACGTCGACGTCCTGTTCGGGCCGGCCTACAAGGGGATCCCCTTGGCCGTGGCGACCGCCGTGTCGATGGCGCGGGACCACGGCATCGACGTGGCCTGGACCTGCAACCGCAAGGAGGTCAAGGACCACGGGGAAGGTGGTTCGTTGATCGGCCATGCCCCGACCGACGGCCAGCGCGTGGTGGTGATCGAGGACGTGACCACCGCCGGGACCTCGATCCGCGAGACGCTGCCACTCCTTTCCAGCGTGGCCGAGGTGGACGTGGTCGGACTGGTGATCGCGGTCGACCGGCTCGAACGCCACACCCGCGACGACGTCACCGCGCTGGCCCAGGTCGCCCAGGAGTTCGACCTCCACGCCACCGCGCTGGCCGACATCGACGCGATCGTCGCCGAACTGTCGTCGCCCGACCGCGGTGCCCGGGTCCTGGACGACCACGACCTTGGCCGCATCCGCGCCTACCGCGACCGCTGGGGCGTCCGCCCCTGACCCACCCGGCGGCGGACGGGGCGGGGTGGCGTCGGAATATGCTGTCGAGTTCGGGACGCCCCGTCGTCCGCCACCGCCAGCCCGCCAGCCGCCACCTCCGTCGAAGGCCCCCTGCCATGCTCGACCACGCCGCCACGGTCGCCGACCTCGAACGCGCCCATGCCGAGTTCGCGGCGTCCGGGTTGTCGCTGAACCTGACCCGAGGCAAGCCGGGCAGTGACCAGCTCGACCTGTCCGACGACCTCGACGGGATCATCGGGGACGACTGGATGCTGGACGGGGTCGACGTCCGCAACTACGGCGGGCTCGACGGCCAGCCGTCGGTCAAGGCGATCGGCGCGCGACTGCTGGACATGCCGGCCGCCAACGTGCTGGCCGGTGGCAACTCCAGCCTCGAACTGATGGGCCGCTACCTCCTGCACGCACACGTCTTCGGCGTCCGCGGGCCCGACACGGCGTGGAACCGCGGGACCCCGAAGATGCTGTGCCCGGTGCCCGGCTACGACCGCCACTTCGCCCTGACCGAGTACCTCGGGATCGAGATGGTGACGGTCCCGATGACCGACATCGGCCCGGACATGGACCGGGTCGAGGAACTGGTCGGCAACGACGACCAGGTCAAGGGCATCTGGTGTGTCCCGAAGTACTCGAACCCGACCGGGATCACCTACGACGACGACACCGTGCGCCGCCTGGCCGTGCTGGGGCGCGACGCCGGCGAGTACTTCCGGGTGCTGTACGACAACGCCTACGCCGTCCACGACCTGGGCGACCCCGACTACCTGTTGTCGATGTTCTCCGCGGCCGACGTCGAGGGCACACAGGACTCGGTCGTGCAGTTCGCGTCGACGTCCAAGATCACCCACGCCGGGTCGGGTGTCGCCTTCATGGGCTCCGGGCTGGCCAACCTCGCCGGGTTCCGCCAGCATCTGAAGTGGTTCACGATCGGCCCGGACAAGGCCAACCACCTGCGCCACGTCCGCAAGCTGGGGGCGCCCGGGGCGATCGAGGACCACATGACCGCCATGGCCGACCTCGTGCGCGCCAAGTTCGACGCGGTCACCTCGGCCCTGGCCGACGGGCTGGGCACCGAGGGCGAGCACGGCCGGTGGACCGAGCCCGACGGCGGCTACTTCGTCTCGTTCTGGACCCGGCCGGGCCTGGCGACCGAGGTCGTCGACCTCGCGGCCCGGGCCGGTGTCGCGCTGACGCCGGCCGGTGCGGCCTTCCCGTACGGCGACGACCCGGACGACAGCCACATCCGGCTCGCGCCGACCTTCCCCGACCTCGCAGACGTCGAACGGGCCATGGACGTGTTCGTGCTGTGCGTGCGGCTCGCGACCGCGCGAGCCGCCGCGCCCACCGACGAGCACGCCGACACGGACGCCGACGTCCCCGCCTCGGCCTGACCCGTGGGTCCACTGGTCCGTCCACCCGCGCTTGCCGCCGGCGACCGCGTGGCGGTCGCGACCCTGTCGTGGGCCGGCGCCCACGAGGTCCCGGCCCGCTTCGGCGTCGGGCTGCGGCAACTGTCCGAGACCTTCGACCTGGACATCGTCGAGTTGCCCCACACCCGCGCGCCGCAGGAGTCGTTGACCCCGCAGGCCCGGGCCGATGACCTCCACACTGCCTTCCTCGACCCGTCGATCAAGGCGGTCGTGTCCACGATCGGCGGCGACGACTCGATCCGGATGCTCCCACACGTCGACCACGACCTGCTGGCCGCGAACCCGACCATCGTGCTCGGCTTCTCCGACACGGTCGTGACCCAGTTGGCCTGCCTGCGGGCCGGCCTCGTGAGCTTCTGCGGTCCGTCGATCCTGGCCGGGTTCGCCGAGAACGGCGGGATGTTCGACTACGCGCGCGACGGCGTCCGGCAGGCGCTGTTCACGACCGCGCCCACGACGTGGCGTCCGAACGAGGACGGGTGGACCACCGAGATGCTGGACTGGGAGGACCCCGCCACGGCATCCGTGCGCCGCACGCTGCGCGCGTCGCGCGGGTGGCAGTGGCTGCGAGGCGACGAGCCCGTGACGGGACCACTGCTGGCGTTCTGCATCGAGGTGCTGGACTGGTTCCGCGGCACACCGTGGTGGCCCGACCTGGACGGCGCGCTGCTGGCGATCGAGACCTCCGAGGAGGCGATGCCGCCCGACGCGCTGGTCCGGATGCTGCGACCCTTGGCCATCACCGGTGAACTGGCCGGGATCGCCGGCCTGCTGGTGGGGCGGCCCGGCGGCATGGAGGTGGACGGCACCCTGGACCGCCCGGACGACCAGGCCTACGACGCCGCGCTGCTCGACCTCCTCGACGAGTTCGCTCCCGACCTGCCGCTGGTCACCGGCCTGGACTTCGGCCACACCGAACCGGCGTGGACCCTGCCGATCGGGGTCGATGCGACGTTGGTCCCGGGCGACGGACACATCGTCGTCCAGCCGGGCGTGGCCTGACGCCGTCACGTGGTCGACAGGCCCGACGTCCGGCCGGCACGGACCCGGCCGTATTCCATGATTCGGGGCCCACGGCCGGGGTACTCCGACCGTGGTGTGCAGGGGGTGGCGAGGGCGTGCTCCGTACCATCGTGGTTGCACGGCAGGGACGAGGTCCCAGCGGCCGACCGGCAACCCCGGATGGTCACCGTGCCAACCACCAACCACCCATCCAGGACCCCGAGCAATGAAGCTCTTCCGCCGCCTCCCGACCGACATCGACATCCGTCGCGCCGGCAACTGCCCCGCCTGCACCGCCACCGGCCAGGTGCCTCTGGGCGCACCGTTGCACTTCCGGTACATCGCGTGCCCCGCCTGCAACGGCACCGGCCGCGGCTGACCGAACCGCACCACTTCCACGACGGGCGATCCTCCGGGGTCGCCCGTCGTCGGACCGCGGGGCTGCGGAACTCGACGTCGTCGGCCAGCAGGGCCACCGCCGCCTCGATGTCCCCGCCCTCGACCGCGTCGCGGAAGACCTGCATCAGCCGACCACGAAGAAGCGCCACACGAGCAGGACCGCGAGGATCGCCATGACCGGCCGGATCTCGCGGATCCGCCCGCTCGCCGCCATGATCAGCGTGTGCGCGATGATGCCGAGGCTGATGCCGTCGGTGATCGAGTAGGTGAACGGCATCCCGACGATGGCCAGGAACGCCGGCACGGACTGGGTGTAGTCGGCCCAGTCGACCTTGGTCGCGGCCGTCATCATCATCGCACCGATCACGATCAGCACCGGCGCGGTGGCGACCGCAGGGATGACGCTGGCCAACGGCGCGAACACCATCGCGACCAGGAACAGGATGCCGACGACGAGCGATGTCAGCCCGGTCTTCCCGCCTTCCTCCACCCCGGACGCCGACTCGATGTAGGTCGTGGTCGACGAGGTGCCCAGCAGCGCACCGACCGACGTCGCGAGGCCGTCCGCGGCGAACGCCGGCATGGGCGCGTCGATGTTGCCCTCGTCGTCCATCATGCCGGCCTTGTCGGTCAAGCCGATCAGCGTCCCGGCGGTGTCGAAGAAGTCGACGAACAGGAACGTGAACACCACGGACAGGACCCCGCCCGCCAGCGCCCCGCCGATGTCCAGGGCGCCCAGCAGGTCGCCGGGCCACGTGAAGCCCAGGATGCCGTCGGTGAACCCACCGAAGGCGACCATGGTGTCGTCGGGCCCGACGTACACCGGGGCCCGGAACACGATCGCGAGGAGCGTGACGAGAGCGATGGCGATCACCAGGGCGCCCTTGATGCGGCGCGCCAACAGCGCGGCGGCGGCCACGATGCCCAGCACGGCCAGCCACAGGCCGACGGAGGTCCAGTCCCCGCGGGTCACGAAGGTCGCGTCACTTGCCATGATCAGGCCCGCGTTGGCGAACCCGATGATGGCCAGGAACGCCCCGATCCCGGCCGTGATGGCGTGCTTGAGGTACAGCGGGATCGCTTCCAGGATCCACTGCCGCAACCCGGTCATCGAGATGACCAGGAACAGGATCCCGGACAGGAACACCGCACCCAACGCGGTCTCCCACGAATAGCCCAGGGTCCCGACGACCGTGAACGCGAAGTAGGCGTTCAACCCCAGGCCCGGTGCCAGTGCGAACGGCAGGTTCGCCCACAGCGACATCACCATCGTGCCGAAGGCCGCGGCCAGGCACGTGACCGTGAGCAGTTGCGGGAACGCACCCTCGATGTCGATCGCGGTGGACAGGATCGACGGGTTGACGAAGATGATGTAGGCCATCGTCAGGAACGTCGTGATGCCCGCACGCACCTCCGTTCCGACGTCGGACCCACGTTCGCTGATCTTGAAGTACCGGTCGAGTCCGGACATGGCCCGGTCCTGGGTCGTCGTGCTCACGGGTGCCTCCAGAGGGGGTGGGAACCGGGCGACGCTGCCCGACGCTGACCCTAACGGGTGCGCCCGGACGAATCGTGCACCCCGCCCACCACCGACCGCGACGCATCTCACCTGTACCGACCAGCCCATCGCGACTGGGCGTGATTCCGGCCAGATACCGCCGATCCCACTCCCACCCGGCCACGCCAGACCCGGCCGTTCGGGATCCCGGCCACCTGCGGCCGATCCGGCTCACACCTCGCGACGTGACGGAGCTGCACCGGGGGCGCGTCCACGGGGCAGGCTGGCGGACGACGGGTGGCGAGGCAGGCTGGCGGACAACGCGTGATGGGGCCATCCGCGGACTACGGGTGGTGCGGCCAGCGGTGGACCTGGCCGCGGAGTTCGGCCAGGGACGTGAAGCCACGGCGCGACAACCACTCCCCCAGTCCGCGGGCCAGGGTCCGGGCTGTGAAGGGGTCCGCGAAGGTGGCGGTGCCGACCGCGACGGCCGATGCCCCGGCCCGCACCAGTTCGATCACGTCGGGCACGGTGCGGACGCCGCCCATGCCGATGATGGGCACGTCGGGGCCCAGTTCGACATGAAGTTGGTGGATCGCCCGCACCGCCATCGGGCGGATCGCCGGGCCCGACAGCCCGGCGTAGCCGTTGGCGACCTTGACCCGGCCGGTCTCGGCGTCGATCGCCATGCCCAGGGTGGTGTTGATCGCCGAGACCCCCGTCGCCCCGGCCTCGACCACGGCGCGGCCCACGGGCGCGATCTCGGTCACGTCCGGCGTCAACTTGGCGAACAGCGGCATCGCGGGCAGCGCGGACCGCACGGCCCGGACCACCTCCGCGGCAGTCGATGCCTGGGTGGCGAAGACCAGGCCGCGATGGGACACGTTGGGACACGACAGGTTGATCTCGACGGCGGCGATGTCGCGCGACGCCCCGACCCGCTTGGCGACCTCGCGGAACTCCTCGACCGTGTTGCCGGCGATCGAGGCGATGATCCGGGCCCCGCGAGATGCGAGCCACGGGACGTCGCGGTCGACCCAGGTGTCCACGCCGGGGTTCTGCAGCCCGATGGCGTTGAGCATCCCGGACGGGGTCTCGGCCATGCGAGGGGTCGGCAGGCCCTGCCGCGGTTCCCGGGTGACGGACTTGGCCACCACGGCTCCCAGTTCGGCCACGTCCCACAGCGTGTCGATCTCGCGGCCCGACGCGAAGCATCCGGAAGCCGTCACGATCGGGTTGGGCAGCACCAGGGCGCCGTTCCCGCCGCCGAGGTCGACCGACAGGTCCACCTCGGCGGACGCCGCACCCGCCCCGGCCGTCGTCGTGGCCGTCATCGCGCCTCCTGCGGTCGCACGGTGCGGACCCCGGACCGGAACGACCCGTCGCCGGTGGCCTCGACCTCGACCGCGTCGCGATCGGCGTCCACGAGGGCGTCGACCGTGGCGGGCGCCGGCTCGGCCCAGCGCGACTCGTCCCAGGCGATCCGGGTGGACGAGAACACCGGCCCGTCGATGCACACGCGGCGGTTGGCGACCTTGTCGTTGCGGCCCCGCAGCGGGAGAACGCAGGTCATGCAGACCCCGACCCCGCAGGCCATGTGTTCCTCGACCGACACCTGGCAGGGCACGTTCAGGTCCTCGCAGATCGCGCCGACGGCGGCCAGCATCGCGTTGGGCCCGCAGGCGTAGACCACCTCGGCACCGGTGGACGCGAGGTCGTCGGCCAGCAGGTCGGTGACCCGGCCGCGGTGGCCCATCGACCCGTCCTCGGTCGTGAACGAGGCCTGGTTGGCCATCCGCTTGGGGGTGATGGGATCAATGATCCGCTGGGTGTCGGCCGCCCCGATCAGGAAGTTCACGCGGTGGCCGGCGGCCCGCAGGCGCCCGCCCAGGTAGTACATCGGGGCGGCCCCGTAGCCCCCGCCGACCAACAGCGTCGCGACCCGGCGCTGGGGCATCGGGAAGGCCTTGCCGAGCGGGCCGAGCACGTCCAGGTTCGCGCCCGGGGCGATGGTCGCGAGCGCACCGGTGCCGGGGCCGTGGGCGTCCAGCACGATGTCGAGCGTGCCGGCCACCTGCCCGCTCAGCGACACCCCGGCGATCGAGAAGGGGCGGCGCAGCAGGGTCCCGGGGGCCTCGACCGCCACGTTGACGAACTGGCCCGGGGCTGCCCGACGGGCGATCTCGGGCGCCGACAGGGTCAGCCCCCAGTAGCGCCCGTAGCGGCGCCGGTCGACCACCACGCAGGTCATGGCCACCGGTCCGACGTCCCGACCCTGCACGCTCATCCGGCCACTCCCACTTCGTCCACGGCCGGACGGGTGGACCCCCCGGCACGTGGCAAGTCTGCCGTGTCGGCGGCCGCGGCGGGGCCGGGAGACTCGTCCATCCGTGCCAGGTGCTGCTGCAGGCTGGTGACGCGGATCCCGTCGGTGCGGATCGACTCGACCCCCTGGATGGCGGCCAGGATCCCCGACAGCGTCGTGATGACCGGGACCCCGGCCGCGATCGCGGCCTGCCGGATCTGGTAGCCGTCGTCGCGCGTGCCGGGTCCGCTGGGGGTGTTGAGGATCAGCGTGATGGTCCCGTCGGCGACCAGTTCGAGCAGTTGGGTGTCGCCGGTCGAGACCTTGGCCACCACCGCGGCGTCCACGCCCACGCGCTGCAGCAGGTCGGCGGTGCCGTCGGTCGCGACCAGGTCGAAGCCCAGGTCGGCCAGGCGCTTGGCCGGGAACACGATCGCGCGCTTGTCCCGGTTCGCGACCGACACGAACACGGTCCCGCCCGACGGCAGCACCATCGACCCGGTGCCGGCCTGGGACTTGGCGAAGGCCGCCCCGAACGTGGTGTCGATGCCCATGACCTCGCCGGTGGAGCGCATCTCCGGGCCCAGCAGGGCGTCGACGCCGGGGAAGCGGTCGAACGGCAGCACCGCCTCCTTGACGGCGATGTGGGCCGGCCGTGGCCCTCTGATCGCGTCGAGGTCCGGGACCAGCCCGGCGGCCCGCAGGTCGGCCAGGGTCTCGCCGGCCATGACCCGGGCCGCGACCTTGGCCAGCGGTACGCCGGTGGCCTTGGACACGAACGGCACGGTCCGCGACGCGCGCGGGTTGGCCTCGATGCACCAGATCGCGTCGTCCCGGGTGGCGAACTGGATGTTGACCAACCCGCGCACGCCCAGGCCCTCCGCGATGCCCCGGGTGATCTCGCCGATCCGCGCGACGGTCCCGCGTGACAGGGTGATGGGCGGCAGGGTGCAGGCCGAGTCGCCCGAGTGGACCCCGGCCTCCTCGATGTGTTCCAGCACGCCGCCGACGAACAGGTCGGTGCCGTCGAAGACCGCGTCGACGTCGACCTCGATGGCACCTTCGAGGAAGCGGTCGACCAGGATCGACAGGGTGCCCCCGCCCCCCAGGGCACCACCGATCTCCGCGTTGAGGTCCTCGTCGGCAACCGCCGTGGCGAGGTAGGCATCCAGCGAGGCATCGTCGTCCACGATCTCCATCGCGCGCCCACCCAGCACGTACGAGGGTCGCACCAGCACCGGGTAGGACAGCTGCCGGGCGATCGCGCGGGCCTCGTCGGGCGACCGGGCGACGCCGCCCTCGGGCATCGACACGCCCAGGTCGGCCATCAGAGACCCGAAGCGACCGCGGTCCTCGGCCGCGTCGATCGCGTCCGGGGAGGTGCCCAGGATGGTGACCCCGGCGGCCTCCAACTGGCGCGCAAGCTTGAGCGGGGTCTGCCCGCCCATCGCGACGACGACCCCGACCGGCTGTTCGCGGTCGATGACCTCCATCACGTCCTCGAACGTCAGCGGTTCGAAGTACAGCCGGTCCGAGGTGTCATAGTCGGTCGACACGGTCTCGGGGTTGCAGTTGACCATGATGGTCTCGTAGCCGGCTTCACCCAGGGCCTGCACGGCGTGCACGCAGCAGTAGTCGAACTCGACGCCCTGGCCGATCCGGTTCGGGCCCGACCCCAGCACCATCACGCTGTCCCGCGCCGTCGGGGACACCTCGTCGAGCAGGTCGTAGGTCGAGTAGTGGTAGGGGGTGTGGGCCTCGAACTCGCCCGCGCAGGTGTCCACGGTCTTGAACACGGGCCGGATGCCGTGGTCGAGGCGGCGCGCCCGCACGGCGGCGGCGCTGGTGGACAGCAGCGCGGCGAGGTGGTCGTCGCTGAAGCCGTCGGCCTTGGCGGCCCGCAGCAGGTCGTCGTCGATCGCGTGCAGGTGCTCGCGGCCCCGCACTTCTCGACGCCGCTCGATCAGTTGCAGGAACTGGTCGAGGAACCACGGGTCGATGCCGGTCAGGTCGTGGACCGCGTCGACCGACCACCCGCGGGTCAGGGCCTCGTCCACCGAGCGCAGGCGATCCGCGGTCGGACGCCGCAGGCGCTCGCGCAGGGTGTCGTCGTCGACGTCCAGCGGCGGCTGGGCGCCGAACCCGACCCGTCCGTCCTCCAGCGACCGCAGGGCCTTGTTGACCGACTCGCGGAAGGTCCCACCGATCGCCATGACCTCGCCCACCGACTTCATCTTGGTCGTGAGCGTGTCGTCGGTCCCGCGGAACTTCTCGAACGCGAACCGCGGCACCTTCGTCACCACGTAGTCGATGGAGGGCTCGAAGGCAGCCATGGTCTCGCGCGTGATGTCGTTGGGGATCTCGTCGAGCGTGTAGCCGATGGCCAACTTGGCCGCGATCTTGGCGATCGGGAACCCGGTGGCCTTGGACGCCAGGGCCGACGACCGCGACACCCGCGGGTTCATCTCGATGACCACACGACGACCGGTCGCCGGGTCGACCGCGAACTGGACGTTGGACCCGCCGGTCTCGACCCCGATACGCCGCAGGACCGCGAACGACGCGGTGCGCATGGCCTGGTACTCGGCGTCCGACAGGGTCATGGCCGGGGCGACCGTCAGCGAGTCTCCGGTGTGCACGCCCATCGGATCGACGTTCTCGATCGAGCAGATCACCACGCAGTTGTCGGCGACGTCGCGCATCACCTCCAGTTCGAACTCCTTCCAGCCCAACACCGACTCCTCGACCAGGATCCGGCTGACCGGCGATTCGTGCAGGCTCTGGGCCGACATGGTGCGCAACTCGTCTGGCGAGTACGCGATGCCGCCACCCTTGCCGCCCAAGGTGAACGACGGCCGCAGCACGACCGGGTAGCCGTACTCCTCGGCCGCCTCCACGGCCCCGTCGATCGAGTGCACGTGGGTCGATCGCGGCGACTCCAGCCCGATCTCGCCCATCGCGTCCTTGAAGCGCTGGCGGTCCTCGGCGGTCTGGATGGCCTCCAGGTCCGCGCCCAGGACCTCCACCCCCAGCCGTTCGAACACGCCCGCCTCGTGCAGGTCGACCGCGAGGTTGAGCGCCGTCTGGCCACCGAGCGTCGCCAGCACCGCGTCGACGTCCTCGCGTTCCATGATCCGCGTAACGGCCTCGACCGTCAACGGTTCGACGTAGGTGGCATCGACCAGTTCCAGATCGGTCATGATGGTGGCCGGGTTGGAGTTGACCAGCACGACCCGCAGGCCCTCCTCCTTCAGGACCTTGCAGGCCTGCGTGCCCGAATAGTCGAACTCGCAGGCCTGGCCGATGACGATCGGTCCGGATCCAAGCACCAGCACCGAGGTGAGGTCGTCGCGACGTGGCATGCGTCAGGCTCCCGTGCTGGCGGTGGCACTGTGGGCGACCGACGTCGGTGGACGCCCGGTCGACATCAGCTCGGCGAAGTCGTCGAACAGGTACCGGGAGTCGTGTGGTCCCGGCGAGGCCTCGGGGTGGTACTGCACCGCCAAGGCCGGGACGTCCAGGCACGCCAGGCCCTCGACGCAGTCGTCGTTGAGGTTGACGTGGCTGACCGTGACCCGCCCGTGATCGGCGGTGGCGTACGTGTGCGGTTGGCCGGTGGGGTCACCCAGGGTGTCGGCGACGACGGCGAACCCGTGGTTGTGCGAACTGATCTCGACCACGCCGTCGCGTCGTCGTTGGACCGGTTGGTTGATGCCGTGGTGGCCGAACGCGAGCTTGGTCGTCTCGGCTCCCAGCGCCAGGCCCAGGAACTGTGAGCCGAGGCAGATCCCGAACACCGGCACCTCCCCCAGCAGCCCGCGGACGGTGGCCTGCCCATGGGTGACCGCGGCGGGATCGCCGGGGCCGTTGGAGACCAGCACGCCGTCGGGCTGGTGGGCCAGGACGTCGTCGGCGGTGGCGGATGCGGGCAGGACCCGGACGTCGCAGCCCATCTCGGACAGCAGGCGCAGCATCCGGCGCTTCACCCCGTAGTCGACCACGACCACGTTGAATCGGCCCTCGCCGACCGCGTCGACGTCGTAGGCCTCGCCCGTGGTGACCTCGCCGGTCAGGTCGCGACCCTCCATCGACGGCGAGTCGCGCACCTGTGTCAGGAGTTCGTCGACGTCCAGCACCTCGGTCGACACCCCCGACCGCATCGCACCCCCGTCGCGCAGGGCCACGGTCACCGCCCGCGTGTCGATGCCCTCGATGCCGACCACGCCGGCGGCCGCGAGGTCGTCGCGCAGGGTCGAGGTGGCGCGATGGCTGGACACCCGGCGGGCAGCCTCGGTCACCACGAAGCCCGACACCTGGATGCGGTCCGATTCGGCGTCGGCCACGCACATCCCGTAGTTGCCGACCTGCGGGGCGGTCATGGTGACGACCTGGCGGCGGTAGGACGGATCGGTCAGGACCTCCTGGTAGCCGCTCATCGCCGTGTTGAAGACCGACTCGCCGAAGCCGGTCCCGTCGGCGCCGAACGACCGGCCGCGGAACGATCGGCCGTCCTCGAGCACGAACAGGGCGGGACGACCCGCACGAGGTGCGGGGGTGGTGGAGTCGGTCACGCGTCCACCTTCGCATCGGCGACGACGCCGTCGCGGAACGTGAAGGCGCCGCGCAGCAGGGTGTGGACGGGCCGGGAGGACAGTTCCTCGCCGTGGAACGGGGTGTTGTGGGCGCGCGAGTGCAACGCCCGGCCATCGACGGTCCAGGTGGCGTCCGGGTCGACGACGGTGAGGTTGGCGGGGGCGTCCGAGGCGATCGGTCCCCCGTGGCCGCCCATGTCCCGCACTCCGGCCGGGCCGGTGGTGAAGCGCGCCGCGGCGTCCAGCAGCGACAGGTCGTCGGTGGCCACCAGGTCGGTGACCACCAGTGCGAAGGCGGTCTCCAACCCCAGCATCCCGCACGGGGCGTGGTCCCACTCCTGGTCCTTCTGCTCGTGCGGGTGCGGGGCATGGTCGGTCGCGACCGCGTCGATGGTCCCATCGGCCAGGGCCGCGCGCAGGGCGGCGATGTCGGCCGTGGTGCGGACCGGCGGGTTGACCTTGAACACCGGGTCGTAGCTGGCGACCACGGTGTCGTCGAGGTGGAGGTGGTGCGGAGTGACCTCGGCCGTCACGCGCACACCGCGCTCCCTGGCCAGGCGGATGAGGTCGACGCTGCCGGCGGTGGACACGTGCGGCACGTGCAACCGGGCGCCCAGTCCGGCGGCCAGCAGCAGGTCGCGCGCGATCATGACCTCCTCGGCTTCGTGCGGCCACCCGGGCAGGCCCAGGACCGCGGACATGCGGCCCTCGTTCATCTGGGCGTCCTCGGTGAGGTCCATGTCCTGGGAATGGTTGGCGATGACCGCGTCGAAGCGCGCGGCGTACTGCAGCGCGCGCCGCATGATCAGGCTGTCCGTGACCGGGATGCCGTCGTCGGAGAAGAAGTCGACGTGGGCGTCGCTGTCGTACAACTCGCCCATCTCGGCCAACCGCTCCCCCGCCAACCCGACCGTGATGGCCCCGACCGGGCGCACGTCGACCAGGCCGACGTCACGTCCCCGGCGGGCGACCATCTCGGCCACCGCGGCGGTGTCGCAGACCGGCAGCGTGTTGGCCATCGCGGCGACCGCGGTGTAGCCCCCGGCGGCGGCCGCGGCCGACCCGGTGGCGATGTCCTCGGCGTCTTCGAAGCCGGGCTCGCGCAGGTGGGTGTGGAGGTCGACGAACCCGGGCAGCACCCAAAGCCCGGCGCAGTCGACCACCTCGGCCCCGTCGGGATCGAGGTCCGCGCCCACCTCGACGACGACCTGGCCGTCGATGCGGACGTCGGCCGTGTCGTCGTGGCCGCTGGCCGGGTCCACGACCCGTCCCGCCTTCAACAGCAGGCCGCTCATACCCCCACCTCCCCCACGTCGAGTGTGCGCATTGGCCCCGGATGTCGGGCGGATCCGCACACTCGATGGCTGGGACCATGGCCGGTGGTGGTTCTCGGCGTTCGTGTCCGGGTCACGCCGGCACCTCCACGGTCGCGGGCCGGGCGCTTGAGGCGGCGGCCCGGTCGTCGTCCAGTTCCGACCCGGCGATCAGCAGGTACAGGCACGCCATCCGCACGGCGATGCCGTTGTTGACCTGGTTGGTGATCAGCGCGCGCGGCGAGTCCGCCACGTCGGGGGTGATCTCGACACCCCGGTTCATCGGGCCCGGGTGCATCACGATGGCATGCTCGGGCAGCGCGGCGAGTCGGCGGGCGTCCATGCCGTAGAGCCGGTGGTACTCGCGGGTCGAGGGGAAGAACGCCCGGTGCATCCGCTCGCGCTGGACCCGCAGCAGGTACAGCACGTCGGTGTTCGGCAGCGCGTCGTCGAGGTCGGTGATGACCTCGACGTCCCCGGCGTCGGTCCACGGCGTGAGGTCCAGCGGCAACAGGGTGGCCGGTGCGACCAGCCGGACCCGCGCGCCGGCGAGGGTGAGCGCCTCGACCTCCGACCGGGCCACGCGAGAGTGGATGATGTCGCCACAGATCGTGACCGTCAGCCCTTCGAGGTGGCCGAAGTGGCTGCGCATGGTGTAGAGGTCCAGCAGTGCCTGGGTCGGGTGCTGGTGCCACCCGTCGCCGGCGTTGAGGACCGGGACGTCGAGGTGGCGCGTGAGTTGCAGCGGCGCGCCCGACGAGCCCGATCGCACGACCACGGCGTCGACTCCCATCGCGTCCAGGGTCAGGGCGGTGTCCTTGAACGACTCGCCCTTGGACACGCTGGAACCCTTGGCGGAGAAGTTCATCACGTCGGCGGACAGGCGCTTGGCGGCGATGTCGAAGCTCAACCTCGTGCGGGTCGAGTCCTCCAGGAACAGGTTGCACACGGTCCGCCCCCGCAGGGTCGGGACCTTCTTGATCCGGCGCGAGGAGATCTCGTTCATGACCTCGGCGGTGTCCAGCACGAGCGCGAGGTCGTCGGCGTCCAGGTCGTCGATGCCGATCAGTCGGTTCGCCTTCATGCCACATCCCTCCCCATCGGCCGCCGTCCAACCCCTCCACGGCGGCCTCGCTCCCCCCCGAGGGGGGAACCCTGGCAACGTTGCTTCGTCGACCGCCTCATGCCCTGGCCCCGTTCGTCGTCGCGTCAGCCGACTGGCGATCGCCTGCGGCCGCCTCGAGCACGACCTCGTCGACGTCGTCGATCTCGGCGAGCCGCACCGTGATCCGCTCGGCCAGGGCGGTCGGGAGGTTCTTTCCCACGTGGTCGGCGCGGATGGGCAGTTCACGGTGGCCCCGGTCGACCAGGGTCACCAACCGGATCGCGTCGGGACGCCCGACGTCCAGGATGGCGTCCATGGCCGCACGGATGGTCCGGCCGGTGAACAGGACGTCGTCCACGATCACCACCGTGGTCCCGTTGACGTCGACCGGGAAGCGGGTGTCGTTGAGCGCGCGGACCGGCCGGGAGGCCACGTCGTCGCGGTACAGCGTCACGTCGAGCGGACCGTGCGGCACGGCCCGGTCCTCGATCGCTTCGATGTTGGCGGCCAGCCGCTGGGCCAGCGGAACCCCACGCGTCTGCACCCCCATCAGCACGAGGTTCTCGGCACCGTGGTTGGCCTCGACGATCTCGTGGGCGAGGCGGCGCAGTGCACGGCGGATGTCGTCGGCGTCGAGCAGCCGAGTCATGCGCACACCGCACGGTTGGCCGTGGTGGTCGTGCCGGAATGCGAAACGCCGACCCCCGAGGTGACGGGGTCGGCGACGGGTCGGGCTGCTGGTCGGGGCGCACGTGAAGGCACGAGCCGGCTCCTTCTCGGCCTCACGGGACCGCGGTTAAAGGATGGTGGGCTGCTGTCGTGTCGCACCCTACTGACCGTCGCCGGTCGCTGTCGACCCAGCCGGACACGACGACGGCCGCGCCCGGGTGGGCGCGGCCGTCGAGTGGGCAGGACCGGTCAGGGCAGGCGCAGGACCTGGCCGACGTAGATGAGGTCGGGATCGGAGACGCGGTCGTCGTTGGCGCGGTACAGCGCGGACCAGCCACCGTCGACGTCCTCGGACTGCGCGATCCGGGCGAGACTGTCGCCACGACGCACGCGGTAGGTGTCGTCGGAACCGGCGGGGGTCGACTTCGGCTCGGCCGTGGTGGCCTCCTCGGACGCCTCCGCGGCACCCGACACACGCAGGACCTGGCCGACGTTGATGAGGTTGGGATCGGAGACGCGGTCGTCGTTGGCGCGGTACAGCGCGCGCCAGCCACCGTCGACGTCCAGTCGCGACGCGATCTGGGCCAGGGTGTCACCGGAGCGGACGCGGTAGGTGCCCGAAGGGCGCGAGGACGCGGACTTCTCCGACGACGTCGCCTTGTCCGACGACGAGGCATTCTTCTTCGACGACGAGGCATTCTTCTTCGACGACGTGGCCTTGTCCGACCCGCCATCCGACAACGACCCGGACTGAAGTTCGGCGTGGGTCAGGCCCACGTGGCGCGAGCAGTACGGCCATGCGTTGGAGAGGTTCTGGAGGTCCAGCAGGCGCTCGGCGGTGCGGATCTGCTCGGCACGGGTGGCCTGGTGCGGGTAGGCGGCGTACTGGCGGCCGCCGGCCCAGTCCCACGAGCGCTTCGCGAACTGCAGTCCCCCGTAGTAGCCGTTGCCGGTGTTGATCTGCCAGTTGCCCCCGGACTCGCACCGGGCGAGGCGGTCCCACTCGGACCCCGTCCCGGCGTCGGCCGGGCTGGTGAAGGCGCCCAAGGCGACGACGGTGGCAGTGGCGGCGGTCAGCGCCAATCCACGCTGGAGCCAGGTCTGCAGGGATGGTCGGATGGCGGATGTCGGAACGAACATGAAAGGCTTTCGGCCGGGAACGATGGAGGCGACGGCCAGCCACGTCGACGATCGGGGGTGCCAATGGTCGAGACCCGCCTCGGGGGTGATGGGAGGGGGACCGTTGGAGCGACGGTGGTGGCCTTCGCGAGTCCTCACGGTAGGTCTGGTGCACTTTCACCGCCACGACCCGATCGGACAGGTGGCAACACGGCCAGTGTCCGACGTGGTGATTGTGTGGCAGGAGCCCCTTCGGCTGTCCTCACCGGTTCAGCAAGCCACCGGTCCGAGCCGCGCGCCGACGATCCGCCGTTGGGGACCCGGATCCAAGGGCGAGGTCCCTCGCTACCAGGCGCCGCCCCCGCCACCACCGCCGCCGCCACCCGAGAACCCGCCGCCGGAGAACCCCGACCCGCCGCCGGACGACGACGGCGGGGCGGCCGACACCGCGGACGACGCCACGTTCGAGAACGCGTTCATCCCGTGCGAGAACCGAACCGCGTCGAACACGCCCACCCCGGTGTAGTAGCCCCCGACCGCCGAACCGATGTCGACGCCGATGTCGGCGAACGCCTCGGCCCAGCGGTCCACCACCCCGAACACGATCGCATACGGCAGGTAGTCGGCGAAGATCTGTTCCTTCTCCGCGAAGTCCATGCGGTCGGCCTCGGCACGCTCGATGAACTCGCGGAAACCCATCGTGTCGACGAGCAACCGGGACCCGGAGGGCGTGCGGGCCGGCGCCCACCGGCTCAGGATGGCGACCAGCACCCCGACCAGGAACAGCGCGACGCTGATCGCGCCCAACCCGGGCACCATGAGCAGGAAGAACGACGCGAAGCCGAGGGCTGCCAGCACCAGCCCGATGACGACCCAGATGGTCCGGGCCGACGACGGGTCCCGACGGAACCAGCCGTTGCTGGTCACGGTGTCGTAGAGCATGGTCGACACCTTCTGGTAGGTACCGGAGAACGTGCCCTTGAGCTCGGTCACCGTGACCATGGTCCGGTCGTCGAACAGTCCGTCGAGCAGTTCCGACTCCCAGGCCGCCAACACGCCCATGTCGACGCCCGGGACTCGCGACAGGTGCCAGTCGTCCTTGGAGAACCAGCCCGTCCCGGGGGCCTCGGTGATGGTCAGGTACCCCCGCGTGGCGAGGTCGACGATCGACGCCGACACGTCGACGGGATCGACCCGTTCGTCGATGATCACCCCCAGCACGCCCGGCCGGAGGTCGTTCGGGGGTCGGAACAGCACCGGCACGGGCGGGGTGTCGAACAGCCCGCGGCGACGTCCCTCGGCGTCGGAACGGATCGCGCCGGCGGCCGTGACGCCGCCGACCGCCTGGCGGTCGCGGCCCGTGCGCCAGAGCCGCGAGAACGCCAGCGCGAACCCTGCGACGAAGACCAGTGCGCTGCCCGGGACCGACCAGGGGTTGCCGACCAGGGCCTGGGTGGGGCCGGGCCGCCGACGCAGGATCGGTTGCGACACGTCGACCGCACCGGGTTCGAGGCCCGCCACCACCGACGGGAAGGCTTCCGGGGCCAGTCGCCCGAACGCGAAGGTCGCAGTGTCACCGTCCTGCTTGATCGGGCAGGTGACGTCCGACGTGCCGGCCGACCCGGCGTAGCACGCGACCTGCTGGATCCCAGGGGCCGTCACCCGCACCTCGAGGTCCTGGACCTCCACGCCCCAGGAGCCGATCGGGTCCCAGTAGAGCTCGTCGTGGTCGGTGAAGGCGTTCATCCCGCCACGCACCGTGTACTGGATCACGTAGGACTGCCGGTCGGTCACGAAGATGTCCGGATCCCCGATCCGCGCGGTCAGTTCGTCACCGGACGTCGACAGGTCCACGTCGCTCGGGGCTCCGGACGGCGACGACACCACGATGTCGTCGATCTCGGTCACGCGCTGGTAGTCGGCGGGGTCGCCGTCCAGTTGGATCGTGGATTCGGGCGGCAGCGGTTCGGGCAACGACTCGTAGACGTCCCAGTAGCGCAGGATCCCGCGCTGGTCGCCGTCGAAGAAGACCTCGATGCGCTCGGTGACGGCCAGGGTGGAGTCGTCCTGCACATCGATCTCGACGTCGTAGTCGGTGATCCGCCACGGCCCGGACTCTTGTGCGTGCGCGGCCGGTGCCCACGAACCGGCGACGACCAGGGACGCCGCAGCCAACGCGGCCAACGCGACCAGCGCGGCCCGGTGGGCAGCCGTCCTTCTCCGGCCCGTCCCGGCGGTCATGCCGACGCCTCCGGCCATGAGGCCTCGTCGGCTGGTGGCTCGCCACCACCGTCCCCGGGGTTCGACGGTTCGGTGGACACCGGCGTTGCGGTCGTGCCGCCGGCCGGCCCACCCGGAGCAGCCGTGGCGGTCTCGGGGGCGTCGAGGTCGACGCGGGGGACGCTGCGCTCGTCCTGGCCGGCCTCGAAGTACGGCTTGCGCTGGAAGCCCAGCGGTCCCGCCACCAGGACCGACGGGAAGGTCTCGACTCGGGTGTTGAGGTCCTCCACCACCGCGTTGTGGTATCGCCGGGAGAACGCGAGGTCTTCCTCCAGCACGGCCAGTTGGCGTTGCAGGGCCAGGAAGTTGTCCGATGCCTGCAGGTCCGGATAGTCCTCGGCCACGATGAACAGGCGTCGCAGCGCCGCCACCAGCATCCCGTCGGCGGCCTCGGCCTCCGCGGGCCCCGAGGCCGCCACCACGGCCCGTCGGGCGCGCGTGACCTCCTCGAACGTCTCGCGCTCGTGGCTGGCGTAGCTCTTGACGACCTCCACCAGGTTGGGCACGAGGTCCGCCCGGCGCTGCAACTGGACGTCGATGCCCGACCACGCCTCCTCGGACTTGTTGCGCAACCGGACCAGGGCGTTGTAGGTGACGGCCACGAACACACCCACCGCCACGACCAAGCCGATCCCGACCAGCACCCAGACCATCGTGGCTCCTCGACCGTCGGCCGACGTCTGACCGATCGCCGGCGATGGTAGGTGTGGGGCACGGTCGCGGCGGGGAGGCCGGGCCGCGGCCGGCGGGCGCCCGTCAGCCGCCGCGGTTCACCTGGTCCACGAGCAGGCCACCCGGGTCGTCGGGCTCGTCGTCGTGGTCGATCTCGAGGGCGGGGTGGGCGACCGGGTCGTCGGGAGCCCGTCCGGTCGGCGAGGACGGCGGATCCGTCCCGTCGTCGTCCCCCGGGTCGCGATCGTCTCCGCCAACGATCACTCCCCCACCGGCCGCCGCATCGGCCAGGATCGGCACGACCAGGTCCTCGTCGGCCGGCGGTTCCCACTCGCCCCGCCGCGCCTGGCGCAGTTCGATCGCCCGTTCGCGGATCGGGTCCAGCACCGACAGGGCGTCGCCCAGCACCCCGGCGGCGCGACGGCGGTCGGGCCGCGCGACCAGCACGATCAGGTCGTTCGACGACTCGCAGCGCCAGCGGCCGACGCTCATCATCCCCTGGTCCGAGCGCACCGCGATCACCGGTCGGTCGGTGATCGGCAACGCGTCGACCGCCCACGACGCCATCGTCCCGGTGGCGGCGAGGTCCGAGGCGGCCGGGTCGGCCCAGCGCGGTTCGGCGAAGCGCGCGCCGTCCAGACCGGCCGCCACCACGGCATCCGCCCCCAGCAGTCGACGCAGTCCGGACACGGCCCGCTGCATCAGTTCCTCGGGCTCCAGCGGGCCGCTCAGGTCGACCATGAACTTCCGCAGGCGTCGCTGGCGTTCGCTTTCCTCCTCGGCCTCGGACAGGTGCTCGACCTCTTCTGACGTGGACTCGAACAGCAGCGTCATCACGCCGATCAGCAGGAACGACAGCCCGGCCAGCAGGCGGTTCAGGATCGTGATGCCGTCGACGATGCCGAAGGTCGAGATGTTGTCGTACCCGGCCGCGATGTTGGCGAGTACCGCCAGGCCGATGCACCACCAGGTCAGGGTGCTCGACGACATCAGGCCCGAGATGGCGATCGGGATGGCGTAGATGATCGCCACCACCAGGGCCTGGTTCGTGTTGAGGTCGACCACCAACCCACCGAACAGGAGTGCGAGGCACACCACCGGGATGGTGCGTCCGTCCGTTCGCCAGTTCGCCATGTCGCGCCCCTTCTCGGTCCAGCGTGCGCGTCAGCCGGCGAGTTCCTCGCGGAGCCGGTTGAGGTCGTCGTTGTGGCCCAGCACCACGATGCGGTCGCTGGGGCGGACCTCGAAGTCGGCACCGGGGTTGACCACGATGTCGTCATCACGGTGCACGGCCATGACCTGGACCCCGAACTTCTTGGGCAGCCGCAACGCCTCCAGCGTGCCGGCCAGCGCCTTGGTCGCCTCCATCTCCACCACGGTGTGGTCGCGGCCCAGTTCCAGCGCCGACACCTCTGTCGGACTGGCCAACTGGCGCGCCAGGCGGCGGCCCATGTCGTGTTCCGGTCGCACCACCTCGTCGGCCCCGACGCTGGCCAGCACGCGCGCCGACAGTTGTCCGTTCGCCTTGCTGATGACGTAGCGGGCTCCGGCGGACTTGGCGGCGACGGTGGCCAGGATGCTGGCCTCGAGGTTTTCGCCGATCGCCACCACCACGGTGTCGAACGCGCGAATCCCGAGCTTGCGCAGGCCCTCCTCGTCGGTGGCGTCCATGACCACGGCGTGGGTGACCTGCTGCATGATGGGCTCGAGGGCTTCTTCCAGCTCGTCGATCGCCACGACCTCGTGCCCGAAGTCATGCAGAGCAGTCGCGATCGACGACCCGAAGCGGCCGGTCCCGATGACCAGGAACTGGCTGCGCATCAGCCGATCACCACTTCTTCGGGCAGCAGGCGTCCGCGTCCGCGCGGCTGCTGGTCGACCAGCGCCAGGGCGAACGTCAGGAACCCGATCCGACCGAGGTACATGAGCGCGATGATGACGGCCTTCCCGGAACTGCCGAGGTCGTCGGTGATTCCCAACGACAGCCCGACCGTACCGAGCGCGGACACCGTTTCGAACATCAGCGCGAGGAACTCGATGTCGGGTTCGACCAGGGCCAGCAGGGTCAGGGCCGCCCCCGCGAGCAGGACGGCGCCACTGACGATCGCGCCGGCCCGCACGACCGTGCGGGTGTGCAGCCGACGCCCGAAGACCGTTGCCTCGGGCTGGCCGCGCACGACGCTCCACACGCCCAGCACCAGCACGTAGAAGGTCACGGTCTTGATGCCGCCGGCGGTCGACCCGGGGTTGCCGCCGATGAACATCAGCAGGATCGTCAGCACCAGGCTGGCGGGCACCATCTGGGCATAGTCGAGGCTGTTGAACCCGGCAGTGCGGGGCGTGACCGCCTGGAACAGCGTCGTCAGCAGGCGCTCGTGCAGTGGCAACCCGCCGATCGTGGCCGGGTTGTTCCACTCGAAGACCAACAGGATCACGAAGCTGGCGGCGATCAGGAACGCCGTGATGGCCAGCGCCATCCGCGTGTGCAGCGTCAGTCGCACCCGCCGGGTGGCCCTCAGGCGCTGTTCGAGGTTGACGATCACGACGAACCCCAACCCGCCCAGCACGATCAACGTCATGATCACCAGCGACACCGGCCAGTTGGCGGCGTAGCGGGTGAGGCTGTCCGGGTACAGCGCGAAGCCGGCGTTGTTGAAGGCACTCACGCTGTGGAACACCGCGTGCCACACACCCCGCACCGGCCCGACGTCGGCCGCCATCGGGCCGTACAGCAGCAACGCCCCGACCAGTTCCGTCCCGAACACGATCACCATGATCGCCCGCAGTAGGCGCCCGAGGCTGCCCAGGTCGACTGCTCGGACCTGTTCCTGCACCCGCAACTGGTGGCCGAAGCCCAGCCTCCGCCCGGTGGCCACCGCCAGCAGGGTGCCGAAGGTCAGGATCCCCAGTCCGCCCAACTGGATCAGCAACAGGATGACTGCCTGCCCGACCGGGCTCCATGCACTCCCGGTGTCGACGACGATCAGCCCCGTCACGCACACCGCCGACGTCGCGGTGAACAGGGAGTCGAGGAAGTCCTGGGACTGGTCGCCGTGGGAGATCGGCAGCCACAGGAGCAGCGTCCCGGCCAGGATCAGCCCGATGAAGGACGCCGCCACCAACTGGGCCGGGCTGAATGGTCGCTGCAGGAAGGCCGGCAGCAGCGGGTGGCCACCTCGCCGATCGACCCCGACCGGACCCCGCCCGCTGCGCACGCGGTCGCGGCTCCATTCCCGCGACGGCTCACTGCGGGCCATGGTGGTCCTCCGTGCGGGCCGCGGCTGGCGTCGTGGTGCCCGGGTCCGTCGATCGGGTCGTCGGCGCCCGCCGGGCCCGGGCGGATGGTAGTCCCCGCATCACGCGCTCAGGCACGGTGACGGGGCAGCACGAACAGGTGATCGCGGTGCACGACCTCGCGGATCCGGTCCGACCCCAGCGCACGGCGGGCGTCGGCGGTGGTGTGGCCGACGATGCGGCGCAGGTCGTCGGCCGCCAGGGTCACCAGGCCACGTGCGACCTCCACCCCGTCGGGCCCGTCGATGGCCACGCAGGCGCCAGCCGGGAAGTCGTCGTCGACGGCCGTGACGCCGACGGCCAGCAGCGACCGGCCCCGGGCGGTCAGGGCCGCGACCGCCCCGGCATCGACGGCCAGGCGCCCCCGGACCCGCAGGGCGAAGCCGATCCACAGTCGCCGCGCGTCCACCGACCGCTCGCGGGCGGCGAAGCGGGTGCCGACGTCGCGACCGGCGACCGCGTCGCCGATGACATCGGGCCGGGAGGCGTTCGCGATGACGACGGCCCCTCCGGACGCCGTGACGACCTGCGCCGACTCGACCTTGGTGCGCATGCCACCGGACCCGAAGGCCGACCCGGTCCCACCGATGCGTGCCAGGTCGAGGGCGGCGACGTCGGCGACGGCCGGGATCACGGTCGCCCCCGCCGCCGTCGGCGGTGCGTCGTAGAGCCCGTCCACGTCCGACAGCAGCACCAACAGGTCCGCGTCCAGCATCGAGGCCACCAGGGCGGCGAGGTGGTCGTTGTCGCCATAGGCCAACTCGTCGAAGGTGATGGCGTCGTTTTCGTTGATGACCGGGATGGTGGCCAGCGACAGCAGTCGGGTCAGGGTCTGGCGGGCGTTGAGGTAGCGCCCGCGAGCCACGAAGTCGTCCTGGGTCAACAGCACCTGGGCCGCGGACAGCCCGTGGTCGGCGAACGCCTGCTGCCAGGCGTTGATCAGTTCGGCCTGGCCGACCGCGGCGCAGGCCTGGAGTCGCTCGCGATCGGTGGGCCGGGTGGCGAGGCCCAGCAGCCCCATCCCGGCCGACACCGCCCCGGACGACACCAGCACGACCCCGGTGCCGGCCGCACGCACCGCCGCCAACTGGTGACCCAGGGAGGCGACCATCGCGCGGTCCAGCAACCCGTCGTCCCCGCGCAGCGACGACGACCCGACCTTGACCACCACCAGGTCCGGCCGGCCGGCCCCGGCACCGACGTCGGGGGTCGCCGCCACCTCAGCCTCCCTCGCCCACGACCGCAGCGGGGCTGGCATCGTCGGCGTCGTCGGCGTCGTCGGGGGCCGCCGTGTCGTCGGCGTCGGTCGTGACCGCGGACGTCACGTCGTCGATGGCGATCTGCCCGTCCACCTCGTCGGGGTCGGCGTCGTCGAACTCCCCGGCCAGGATCTCGGCCCGCTCGTCCGCGGGCAGGTCGTCCAGTTCCGGTTCGAACTCGAACAGGACGTCGCCGATGACCACCTCGTCACCCGAGCGCGCGCCAGCCCCGACCAGCGCCTTGACCACGCCGGCGCGACGCAGTCGACCCTGCAGGTACCGGGCGGCATCGGGGTTGTCGACCGGCAGCATCTGGACCCAGCGCTCGACCTGGCGGCCCACCACGGCCAGCCGCCCGGATGGGTCCCGGCCGATCCGGTAGGCGGGACCGTGGTCGTCCAGGGTGATGACGATCGGCGCCTCGCCGCCGTCGTCGGTGGCCTCCGGGTCTGCGGCGCGCGCGGCCGCGACCAGGTCACCGAGGCGGTATCGCAGCGCGTCAAGGCCGGCACCCGACACCGCCGAAACCTCGAAGACCTCGTAGCCACGGGCCTCGAGTTCCGGCCGGACCATCTCGGCCATGGCCGCGCCGTCCGGCACGTCGACCTTGTTCATGGCCACCACCTCGACCCGGTCGGCCAGGGCAGGGTCGTGGGCAACCAGTTCGGCCCGCAGGACCTCGAGGTCGCTGATGGGGTCCCGACCGGGGTCGAACGGTGAG
Source organism: Nitriliruptorales bacterium (assembly GCA_038233055.1). GTDB lineage: Bacteria > Actinomycetota > Nitriliruptoria > Nitriliruptorales > Nitriliruptoraceae > Salsipaludibacter. Next base: position 55,968 of record JBBSMS010000002.1, on the reverse strand, counting down.
GTGTCCAGCACGTGCAGCAGCACCCGGCAGCGTTCGACGTGGCGCAGGAACCGGTGGCCCAGACCCTTGCCGTCGCTGGCACCCTCGACCAGTCCGGGCACGTCCGCCAGCACCACGTCGATCGGACTGCCGTCGGCGTGGTCGCCGGCCCGCATCACCCCCAGGTGGGGGGTGAGCGTGGTGAACGGCCAGGCCTCGATCCGTGGCCGGGCGGCACTCAGGCGCGACACCAGCGAGGACTTGCCCGCCGAGGGGAACCCGACGAGCCCGACGTCCGCGATGACCTTGAGGTCCAGGCGCAGGGTGTGCTCGACGACCTCCTCGCCGAACTCCGCGAACCGCGGGACCCGTCGATGGCGATTGGCGAAGGCGGCGTTGCCACGCCCACCGCGGCCACCCTCGGCCACCACGAACCGTTGCCCGTGCCGGGTCAGGTCCGCCAGCACGCGATCGTCGCGGGTCCGCACGACGGTGCCGATCGGCACGGTCACGACGGTGTCATCGCCCTCGGCGCCGAACTTGCGCTGGGAGGAGCCGTGTCCGCCGTCCTCACCGCGCCGGTGCGGGCGCCGCGAGATGTCCAGCAGCGATGCCTGGCCCCGGTCCGCCTCCAGCACGACGTCACCGCCCCGGCCACCGTTGCCACCGTCCGGACCACCCCGCGGAACGTGCTTCTCCCGGCGCATGGAGGCCGCGCCGTTGCCGCCACGACCACCCCGTACGTGGATCGAGGTGGAATCGACGAACTCGATGGCGTCGGACACGTCGGTGGGCCTTCGTGGTGGGTGGTCGGGTCGCGGTCCCGGCGCTGCGGTGCAGCCGTCGGGTGCGAGTGGGTCGGTCCCCGCGGGCCCGCCCACGCGATCCTGCCGCGCGGCGGTCGCCGACGGGCCCGGGGCCCGTCAAACGGGACGAGGACTCCCCGTGGGGAGCCCCCGGTGCGGTTCGGCGGACATGGTGTCGTCGGCCGACCCGGTCGTTCAGTTCGGGTCGACGTTGGCGAAGGTCCGGGCACCGGACTTGCGGAACCGGACCGAGCCGTCGACGAGCGCAAACAGGGTGTCGTCGCCACCGCGGCCGACGTTGTCGCCGGGGTGGATCTTGGTGCCGCGCTGGCGGACGATGATGCCGCCAGCCTTGACGACCTCACCCCCGAAACGCTTGACGCCGAGTCGCTTTGACTTGGAATCGCGGCCGTTGTTGGACGAACCGCCGCCCTTCTTGTGCGCCATGGTGAAATCCTTCGGGTGGGCCCGTCCCCGGTGTTGGCCGGGGGTGGTGTGGGCGGGTCAGATGCTGTCGATCTTGATGGTGGTCTGGTGCTGGCGGTGACCGCGGCGCTTGTGCTGGCGGGTCTTGTTCTTGTAGGTGAAGACCCGGATCTTGTCACCACGACCGTGCTCGGTGATGGTGGCGCTGACGGTCCGGTCGGAGACGTCGGACCCGGTGGTCACGTCGGCACCGTCGCCGACCAGCACGACCGGCAGGTCGAGGGAGTCGCCGACGTCGCCAACGAGCTTCTCGACGGTGAGGTGCTGGCCCTCCTGGACGCGGTACTGCTTGCCGCCAGTGGCGATGATCGCGTACACGGTGGCCTCCTGAAAGTCGTGGGACGGTGCAGGCGCGGGCGCGTCGCCGAGGCGAGGCGAGCAGCGCGAGGCGGCTGCGGGAGCGAAGTGGTGGGACGGACGAAAGGAACGGTCCCGCGCCGGCGGAACCGCATCGGACGACAGGCTATCGCAGGTGCGGGGCCCCTGCAGCGTGGCCCTGCCCGCCTGTCCACCACCGCTGCCCCCGGCCGGCCTCACGTCCGCGGTCCGCGGTCCCGGGGCGGGTCGCCGACGGAGCGGCTGACGGTCGCCGGTGGCCGGTCGACATCCGCCGACGCCGACGCCGGGGATACGGTCCGGGTCCGACGCCGGGAGGGGCCGATCACCATGGACGACGCCGTCCGATGTGCCCTGCTCGCCCGGGACGAGGAGCCCCTGCCGGGGACCGCACCGGTCGCCACGCACTGGATCCTGGTCCAGGACCACGGACCGTGGGGACGTGACGCGTTGGTCGACGGGGCCCTCCCGCATGCCGTCTGCGCCCACCTCGCGAACGAGACCGAGCGCGCCGGCATCCGCTACCAGGCCATCCGCCGCCCCGACCGCCGTCGTCTCCCGACCCGGGCGGTGTTCCTGGTCAACCTCGTCGCCGGCTGGACGGCCCGCCTCGACCTCCCCGTCGAGGACCTGGTCGACCTCGACGTGGCAGCCGCCACCGCCGACGAACCGCCCGCCGACGCCACCGTGGTCACCGACCCGATGGTGGCCGTGTGCACGCATGGCCGCCGCGACGCCTGCTGCGCCCAGTGGGGACGGCCGCTGGTCACGGCCCTTGCGGCTGCGGGCGGCGACGCCGTGTGGGAGACCTCCCACACCGGTGGCCATCGCTTCGCGCCCAGCGTGCTGTCCTTTCCCAGCGGGGCCGTGCACGGGTTCGTCGACGAGGTCGACGACTTCTGGGCGGCGGTGGGCACCGGCCGACTGGACCTCGCGACCTACCGGGGCAATGCCGCACTGGCACGTCCGGCGCAGGTCGCCGAGGTCGCCGTACGACGACGTCACGACCTGGTCGATCCGGCCGACGTCCCCGACGTCACCCTCGCCCCCACCGATCCCGCCGACGCGGACCACGCGACCGTCCACGTGACCCGCCGCACGTCCGACGCCGTCGTCGTCGAGCACGTCGTCCTGCGCCGCCGACCCCTGCCCGACGGGCCGGTCTCCTGCGGAGCCGACCCGGTCCCCCGTGCCACCTGGGACGTCGTCGCCTGATCCGCCCGGACCGCCGCTGCCCGTCATGGCCCTGGGCGGACCAGTCGAACCGGAGGGTCGCTGCGGGCGTTTCGAAGGCGACGGCGTGCCGGCCGGTGCCGGCGCGGGAGCGTCGTCCGGGGGCCGTGCCCAGCATGGCCGGCCGGCATCGGACCGCCGCCCGGCACCCCCACCTCCACACCAGGACGACTGCTGCTGGTCAGGTGCCGGACTCCCACGACGCGAAGAGGTCGGCGTAGACGCCGCCGGCCGCGACCAGGTCGTCGTGGCCGCCGTCCTCGACCAGGTGGCCGGCGTCGAACACCAGGACGCGCTCGGACGCCTGCGCGGTCGACAGGCGGTGGGCGATCGTGACCGTGGTGCGACCGCGGGTCAGCCCGTCCAGCGCTCGCCGCAGGCGCACCTCCGTGGCCGGGTCGACCGCCGACGTGGCCTCGTCCAGGACCAGCAGTCGGGGGTCCGCGACGTAGGCCCGGGTCAGCGCCACCAACTGGCGCTCCCCCGCCGACAGGGCCCCACCACGGTCACCCACCGGAGTGTCCATGCTGTCCGGCAGGCCCGCCACCCAGTCCTGCAGGCCGAGGTCCGCGAGTGCCTGGTCGAGGTCGGCACGGGACGCGTCCGGGCGGCCGTGCAACAGGTTGTCGCGGATCGACCCGGCGAACAGCGCGCCCTCCTGTGGGACCATCACGACGTGACGCCGCAGCGACCCGAACGCGATCCGGTCGATAGGCAGACCCTGCACCTGCACGGACCCGGTCGACGGGTCCATCAGGCGGGTCAGGATCTTGGCGAAGGTGGTCTTGCCCGACCCAGTCTCGCCGACGACTGCGACGTGCTGTTCGGGTGGGATCGCGACCGACACGTCGTCGAGCACCACCGGCCCGGACGCCTCGCGGGCGGTTTCCCCCGGGCGGGGATAGCGGAAGCCGACGCCGGTGAACGACACGCCGACGGGGCGGTCTGCCAGCACAAGTCCGTCGGCCCCGGGGTCGGCGACGTCGGGCTCGACGTCCAGCACGTCCAGCACCCGGCGCCACCCGGCGACCGCCGTCTGGCCCTCGTTGACGGTCTCGGCCGCGATCTGCACCGGTTCGACGAACAGCGAGATCAGGAAGAGCATGGCGATGACCGTGCCGGGCGACTCGGCCCCCGAGCCGATCAGCAGCGCGCCGACGACGACCACCGCTGCGGTCGCGGCGCCGGAGAAGGACTCGCCCGTCCCCGAGAAGTACGCCGACAGCCGACCCGCGTCCAGCGCGGCGTCATGGTGGTCCCCGATCGCGCGGTCGAGCCGGTCCTGGGTGTCGTCCTCGATGCCGTAGGCGCGGATGGAGGGTGCGCCGACGACGACCTCGGCCAGGCGCCCGATCAGCACCCCGACGCGTTCACGCACCAGGGTGTAGGCCACCGTCAGCCGTACCTGGAACCACTTCGCGGCCAGCACGAACGGGACGAACAGGACCAGCACGACCAGCGTGAGCCGCCACGAGTAGACCGCCATCACCACGCTGGCCACGACCAGTTGGGCGCTCGCCGTCAGCAGGTTCAACCCACCCCACTGCATGAACCGCGAGATCTCGTCGATGTCGGAGGTCACCCGCGCGACCAGGTTGCCGCGGTGCTCGCTGGCCTGGTGGAGCATCGACAGGTCGTGGATGTGGCCGAACGTGCGCACGCGCAGGGTGGCGAGCGCGGTCTCGACCGCAGTCGCGAGCCGGATGTTCATGGCGACCGACGACAGCGCCGTCACCAGCACGGCCACGGCCGCCCACGCCACCGACCGGATCACCAGCGGCAGGTCGACGGCACGCCCGTCCAGGCCGAGGCCGTTGTCGATGGTCTGCTGGATCGCGATCGGCACCACCACGCGCCCAGCCGTGGCCAGCAGCGCCAGCAGCACGGTCACGACCAGCCCGCGCCGCAGCTCCGGGGACAGTCGCAGGCCACGCCGGACCGTGTCCATGGCGTCGGTGCGGCCGACCCGCTCGGGATTGGGTGCGGTGGTCGTTGCGCTCACGGTCGCGCCCCGGCATCGGCTCGTGCGGGCCCGCCGTCGCCGGACGCCCCCCGTCCGGCCAGTTCGGCGCGATCGGTGTCGTAGGCCTCCACCAACCGGGCGTAGGCGGGGTCGGTCGTCAGCAGGTCGTGGTGGCTGCCACGCGCCACCACGGCCCCGTCGGCGACGAAGGCGACCTCGTCGGCCAGCGCGATCGACCCGGACCGGTAGGCGACCAGCACCACGGTCGTGTCGAGATTGGCCGCCCGCAGGCCGTTGAGGATGGCCTGTTCGACGGTCGGGTCCACGGCCGAGGTGGCGTCGTCGAGCACCAGCAGGCGCGGTCGCCGCAGCAACGCCCGGGCCAGGGCGACCCGCTGGCGCTGGCCACCGGACAAGGTCGCCCCGCGCTCGCCGACGACGGTGTCGTAGCCGTCGTCGAGGTCGACCACGAAGTCGTGCGCGGCGGCCAGTCGGGCCGCGGCCTCGACCTGGTCGTCGGTGGCCGGCCGTCCCAGCGTGATGTTGTGCCGCACGGTGTCGTCGAACAGGAAGGCCTCCTGGAACACCAGCACGGCGTCCTCGGCCAGGGTCGCCCGGTCCAGGTCGGGCAGCGCAATCTCGTCCAACCGGACGTGGCCGGTGTCGGGGTCGTACAGACGCACCAGCAGCCACGCCAGGGTGGTCTTGCCGCTGCCGGTCGCTCCGACGACGGCCAGCGTGCGCCCCGGTGCGAGGTGCAGGTCGAGGTGTTGCACCCCACGGGTCTCGGCCGCGGCGTGGCCGTTGGTCGCGACGCCGGCCGGAACGACCGCGACCTGGTCCGGATCCGTCGCCGGGTCGCCCGCCACGTCGAGGTCGGCGCGGGTCGTCGCGGGATGCTGGTAGGTCACGCGGTCGGCGTCGACCCGGGCGGCCCGTTCGACCGCCAGGTCACGATCGCCGAAGACCACGTCCTCGTCGGCACCCAGGACCCGGCTGACCCGATCGAACCCGACGACCGCCTGGGGCAGTTGGCCGAGCAGCCACCCGAACACGCGCATCGGCATGGCCACGAGCCGGAACAGGTACGCGAAGGTGATCAGGGACCCCGCGGTCAGCACGCCCTGCTCGACCCGCCAGGCACCGACCGCCAGCACGGCCAGGATGCCGAGGTTGGGGAGCGCCTGGACGACCGGGTCGAACACGGCGCGCAGGCGGCCCAGGCTGATGAGGTGGTCGCGCAGGCGGCCGGTCTCGTCGTCGAAGCGCGCGATCTCGGCGACCTCTCGGCCGAGCGTCTTGACCACCAGGGCGGCGTCGAAGCTCTCGTGGGCGACCTCGGCGACGTCGCCACGGGTCGACTGGGCCATGCGCGACACGGACCGCATCCGGCGCGAGAAGGAGTAGTTCGCGGCCCCGATCAGCGGCCCGACGACGAACCCGACCGCGGCCAGCCACGGGTCGGCGACCATCAGCAGGATCGCCGTGACCAACAGCATGACGGTCGCGCCCAGCGCCATCGGAAGTGGGGCCGCCACGAAGGCGGCCGACTCGACGTCGGACGACGCGTTGGACAGCAACGTGCCGGTGGCATGGCGGCGGTGCCACGGGATCCCGAGCGCGAGGTAGCGCCGGGTGACCAGCCGCCGGTCGTGGCGTTGCAGCCCGTACTGGGCGATGTAGGCCCCGAGTCGACGGCCGACCACGCCGACGGCCTTGAACAGCGCCACCGCCACGATCGCGCCGGCCGCCAACGCGATCGCGCCGACCGTGGCAGGCTCGGTGGCTGCTGGCAGCAGGAGCCGGTCCGCGACCGCCCCTACGACCAGCGACGACGCGATGGTCATTCCCGCGTACAGCAGGGCTCCCAGCGCACCCCAGGTGAAACCGACGGGGGCCGTGCGCAACTGCCGACGGACCAGGTCCCAGCCATGCCGCAGCGACGCCGGGTCGCGGCGTGGGCTGGACGACTCGCTGGACATGGACTTCGACTCCCGGGACATCGATGTCGGGCCGACCGGTCGAATCCCTCGACGCGGGCAGCACGGTCGGTCACCGTATCCCCGTGCCGCGACATCCCTGCCCCATCGGGCGGCGGTCGGGGTGGGGCCGCTCCTACACTCGCAACGTCGTCCCATCGTCCACCATCCGGGGATCCGAACATGTCCTTCCTGACCACCGTCGGCCGCATGGCCCTCTCCACCGTCTTCATCCAGTCCGGCGCGACCGGCCTGCAGAACCGGGGGTACGTGGCGGCCGTGGCCGACGACGCCGGGCTGCCCGAACCGAGCACCCTGGAGACCGCACACCACGTGACCAACGCGGTGGCTGGCGCGACGATGGCACTCGGCATCTTCCCGAAGCTGTCGGCCTTCGCGCTGGCCGCCAACCTCGTGCCGGCCACCGCACTGGGCCACAACCCGGCCGAGGCCGACGACGAGCAGGCCAAGCAGGCCCAACTCGTCCACGCCGCCAAGAACATCTCGCTGTTGGGCGCCCTCCTGATGGTCATGGGCGGCGCCGACGACGACCCCGAGGTCGTCGAGGAGCCCGACGAGATCCCCTTCGTCGAAGCCGACGAACTCGACTGACCCCTCCCCCGAACACCCCGCACCGCCGCCCCCCCCCCCCGGCGCCCCCGCACCTCCCCTGGCGCCCCACCCACCCCGAGCGGGTGTCGATCCGGCAACATCCAGCCGATTCCACGCCCACCCAACGGGCACCCGCGCGACCAACCTTCCCCCACCCACCCCGAGCGGGTGTCGATCCTGCAACATCCTGCCGATTCCACGCCCAGGCGGCAGGTTCTGCAGGATCGGCGGATTCGACAGGACGTGGGCGCGGCCGGTGCTGACGGTGGTCGCCGGTCGTGGCCGCTGCAGGCCATCCACAACGACGATGATGGGTCTGCTCGCCTCGTCGATCCGAGGGCATGGTCGTGGTCATGTCGAACGAGATGGGCGGATGGCCCGCAGTGTTCGCCTCGGCGGCCCGTCGAGGTGGCGTCGTCACGCTCGACAACGCGCGGGAGCACGGCGTTCCCGAACGGTCGTTCCGAGCCCGGGCGGAGCGCGATGGGTGGTCGTCCCTGGGTGCAGGAGCCTGGTTGCTCGCCGGGTGCCCCACCACCCCGACGACTCGACAGCATGCGGCGTTGGCGGTCTTCCGGCCGGACGGGTTGCTCAGCCACGACACGGCGCTCGACCTGCTCGACCTGCGCGACCAACCGGAACACGATTGCCGCATCCATGTGGTCATCCCCCATGGGAGGTCGGCCGACGCCCCCACCGGCGTCCTCCGACACCGCTCACGCCGACTCGACGGCCGCGACCGGACCGTGGTGGACGGGCTGCGAGTGACGACGGCGGCCAGGTCGATCCTCGACGTTGCAGGTTCCGTCCCGAGGTGGAGGGTCGAGGGGTTGCTGCTCGCGGCCAGGCAGCGGCGCCTGCTGACGGTCGACGAGGTGACAGGTCAACTCGAACGCCGGCCAACCGTTCGCGGCGCCGCGAATGTCCGCACGGCCATCGCGGAGGTTGGTGCCGGCAATCCCGACTCGATCCTGGAACACCGGTGTCGACGTCTGCTGCTCACCCAGGGACTGGAGGTCTCGTCAGGGCCCGTGGTGGTGGCCACACGCGGCGGTCGACTGTCCGTCGACCTCGTGGTGGGGGGCCGCGTCGCCGTGGAGTGCGACGGGTACGCCTTCCACTCGTCACAAGGCGCGTTTGAACGTGATCGCGTGCGCTGGCGTGAACTGCGCGGAGTTGGCTGGGAGATCGTGTGGGTGACCTGGCGGCGACTGCACGAGGAACCACTGGACCTCGTGGCCGAGGTCAGCCGAGCCCTGGCCAAGACGGCCTGATCCTGCGAGGTCCGGGGACCGGCGGGCCCCCGCGGCGGGCAAGCCGGGCGTCGATCCGGCATGCCGCTGCCGATTCCACACCCACTCAACGGGACTGGACGATGATGACCACCCGCGGCCGCCCAACGGGTGTCGATCCGGCAGGTGGTTGCCGGTTCCACGCCCACTCGACGGGGTGGGGGGTGCGTTTCGAGGTGGGGCAGGGTGGGAGGTGGGGTCCCGGTCAGTCGAACTCGGTGGTCCAGCCGGTGCCGTCGCAGGTGGTGCAGCGGTGGCCGAAGGACTCGATCAGCCCGTGTGACACGTTCTTGCGGGTCATCTGCACCAGGCCAAGGCGGGACACGTCGGACACGCGGGTCTTGGTGCGGTCGCGCAGCAGTTCGCGCTTCAGCGTGGCGACGACCTGGTCCTGGTTGGCCTTCTTGAGCATGTCGATGAAGTCGATGATGATGATGCCGCCCATGTCTCGGAGGCGGAGTTGGCGCACGATCTCCTCGGCAGCCTCGAGGTTGGTCTTGAACACGACCTCCTCGAGGTTGGAGCGCTTCCCACCGGTGTACTTGCCGGTGTTGACGTCGATGACCTTCATCGCCTCGGTGACCTCGACGATGAGGTAGCCACCGGACGGCAGCCAGACCTTGCGCGACAACGCCTTGCGGAGCTGTTCGGTCACGTTGTAGGCGTCGAACAGGTCGGCGAAGCGGGGCCGTTCGTCGTCCTCGGCCGCGTCGGGGTGCTCGCGCTCCCACCGTGCGGCACCGTAGAGCTGGACCTTCTCGGCATCGCTGGAGCGGTCGGTGGGCGTGACCTCGCCGAGGTACTCCACGACCGCGTCGTGGATGCCGGCGTCATCGATGATGGCGTGTTCGTAGTCGGCCCCGAAGCTGTCCCGCACCAGCTTCACGTGCAGCGGGGGCTCCTCGTACACCGGCGTCAGGGCCTTGGCCGTGCTGGCCTTCTCCTCGATGGTGGCCCACACGCGCAGGAGCCGAGACAGGTCCGCCTCGAGCTGTTCGGCGGGGGCGTCCTCGGCCGCGGTCCGCACGATGACCCCGTGCTCGGACGGCTTGACCTTCTTGACGACGGTGCGCAGGCGGTCGCGTTCCTTGTCGGTCAGTTTGCGCGAGATCCCGAACACGTCCGAGTTGGGGGCCAGCACCGTGTATCGACCGGCCAGCGACAACTGCATGGTCAACCGCGGGCCCTTGGTGCCCATCGCGTCCTTGGTGACCTGGACCAGCACCTTCTGGCCCGGCGACAGGGCGTCCTCGATCCGCGGCGACGAGCCCTCCTCGACGTCGAGGTCGTCGTAGAGCACCTCGCCCGCATACAGCACCCCGTTGCGCCCGGTCCCGATGTCCAGGAACGCGGCCTCCATGCCCGGAAGGACGTTCTGGACCCGGGCCATGTAGATGTTGCCGACCAGGGTCTTGTCGGCGACGTTGGTCACGTGGTGTTCGACCAGGGTGCGTTCCTCGAGCACGGCGATCTGGGTGCGATCGCCGTCGGCCGACACGAGCATGGTCTTGGGCGGACCACTGCGCAGGGCCTGCCGAAGGTCCTCGGAGATCCCCGCCACGTGGCGACCACCGGAGCGACGCTGCTTCTTGGCGGCCATGCGCGTGCCGGCGCCGCGGCCGTCGCGGGACGACCCGGAACCAGAGGACGCGGCGCCGGACGACCCGGAGCCCGACGACCCGGAGCCCGACGACCGGGACGAACCGGAGCCGCCCGAACCGGAGCCCGACGAACCGTCCATGGAGCCACCGCCAGAACTGGATCCGTTGCGGGTGCCTTTCTTCGACCCACCACCCGACGACCCCTTCGACCCACGACCGCCGCCGGAGCCGCGGCGACCGCCACGGCGGCCCCCCCGGCGCGTGGAGGACGAGGACTGCTCGTCATCGGATGACGAGGTGGTGTCGGACCCCGATCCAGCTTCGGACCCGCCACGTCCACGGCCGCCTCGACGGCCACGACGGCGGCGCCCGCCGGAGCGGGACGACGCGTCGGACCCGGACGACGCGTCGGACCCGGACGACGAGGAATCGGAGGATCGATCGGAATCGGAGGTGGCGGTGACGTCGGGCGACGTCGTGTCGATGTCGGCCGCGGGGGCATGATCGTTGGTGGGCACGTCAGGCTCGCTTGTCAGGCGGCCTCCACTTGGCGTCCCGCATCCAGGGCTTGGACCTGCTGCGTGAACGCCTCGAGGATCCCGTCGTCAACGATGCGTCCCTGCGCGACCCGCGTGTACAGGCGGGGTTCCGGCAGGGGCATGTCACCGAGGGAATCGAGCGCGACCACGAGGTCGGCCGGTCGGATGGTAGGACCGTCGTTGCGGAGGACCGCACGGAAGGTGGCAAAAGTGGTGTTCGGGGGGGTGCCGGGATCGGCGGGCGCCGGGGCGGCGGCAACCGCGGCCAGGGGGGGTCGCACGTCCAGCACCTTGTCGCCCTTGGGGCGGTGGCGAACGACCTCGACCGCCTCGGCCGCCAACAGCGCGTCGCCGCGCCGGCGCAGTTCGTCGGCCAGGTCCACGGCCTCGTCGGGCGTCGTGGCCGGCCAGGCCGTTTCCCACAGGGTCGCCTGCAGGTACTTGGCCAGCCGGGGTGACCCGTCGGCCACGACCAGGTAAGTGGTGATGTCCATCCCGGTGGGCAGCGCGGCCGACAATCGCGCGAGCCCGAGGCCGGGGTCGATCTCGCTCGCCAGCGTCAGTTCGGCGTACTCGCCGGTGGACGCATACCCGACCGGCAGGGCGTCCGGGAAGGACACCTTCGGGTGCGGGGTGAACCCCTGCGAGTAGGCGATGGGGACCTTCGCACGCCGGATCGCCCGTTCCCACACCGAACTGAGATCGCGTGCGGAGATGAACCGCACGCGGCCGAGCTTGGTGTAGCGGATCCGGAGTCGCATTCAGGCGCCTCCGTCCAGGCGAGCCGCCGACGTGGGCAGGTCGGGGCTGCCGCCCAATGGACCGGTCGCGGGCCCGCCGGCGAAGATCGGCAGGGTCGGTCCGCGCGTCTCCGGGTTCGTGTAACCGGTGTCGTGGGCGATGTCGAGGCCGGGGCAGACCCCGCAGTCGTAGCACGGGATCCAGCGGCAGTCGTCCAGCGGCTTCTCGGCGATCGCGTCGACCCAGTCGTCCCACAGCCACTGCTTGTCGAGCCCGGCGTCGAGGTGGTCCCACGGGAACGCCTCGTGCTCGTCGCGCTCGTGGTGGGACAGGTCGTCCAGGGACAGCCCGCTGTCGGCGATCGCCCGATGCCAGTGCGGCAGGGTGTCGGACTCGTGCCAGCCGTCGAAGGTCGCACCCAGGCGCCAGGCGCGCTCGACGACCGGCGCGACGCGACGGTCACCCCGGGCCAGCAGTCCCTCGATCACGCCTTCCTGCGGATCGTTGGTGCGCAACCGCAGGCCCTTGTAGGGCTTGATGATCTCCAGCACGAGGTCGAGCTTGCGCTGGATCTCCTCGGGCGTGTCCTGGGCCGCCCACTGGAACGGGGTGTGGGGCTTGGGCACGAAGCCGCCGACCGACACGGTCGCCTTGTTGCCGCGGCCGTGCTTCTGGGCGATCTCGTAGACCTTGATGCCGAGGTGGGCGATCGCCTCCACGTCCTCGTCGCGCTCGGTTGGCAGGCCCACCATGAAGTACATCTTGACGTGGCGCCAGCCGTTGGCGAAGGCGATCTCGGCGGTGCGGAGCATGTCTTCTTCGGACACCATCTTGTTGATGACCGCCCGCATGCGTTCGCTGCCGGCCTCCGGGGCGAAGGTCAGCCCGGTGCGGCGACCGTTGCGCGCCAACTCGTTGGACAGGGTCACGTTGAAGGCGTCCACCCGGGTCGACGGCAGCGACAGCGAGGTCGTGGTGCCTTCATAGGTGTCGGCCAGGTTGCGGGCGATGTCGCCGATGTCGGCGTGGTCCGCCGACGACAGGCTCAGCAGCCCGACCTCCTCGAACCCGGTGTCCTCGACGCCCTCGGTCACCAACTTCTGGATCGTCTCGGGACGGCGTTCGCGGACCGGTCGGGTGATCATGCCGGCCTGGCAGAAGCGGCAACCGCGGGTGCAGCCGCGGAAGATCTCGACCGAGAAGCGCTCGTGGACGGTCTCGGTCATGGGCACGATCTGCTTCTGGGGGTAGGGGAAGTCCTCGAGGTCCTGCACGGTCCTCTTGGGCACGCGCGGCGGCGTGCCGGGGTGCGTGGCGACGGTGGCGCGCAACCGGCCGTCCGGGGCGTAGCGCGGTTCGTAGAACGACGGGACGTAGACGCCGGTCACCCCCGACAGCCGCTCCAGCAGCTGCACGCGCGACGTCAGCCGGCCGGCGGCACGGTCGGCCTTGGCCGTGGCCAGCACGTCGTCGATCTCCAGCACGGCTTCCTCGCCGTCGCCCATGACGACCGCGTCAAGGAAGGGCGCGAGCGGCTCGGGGTTGAACGCCGCATGGCCGCCGGCCAGCACGATCGGATGGTCCAGCGTCCGGTCGGCCGTGCGGATCGGCACCCCGCCCAGGTCGAGCAGGTTCAGCAGGTTGGTGTGACCCAGTTCGTGCGGGAGGGTGACCCCGAACACGTCGAAGGCCCACAGCGGGTAGTGGTGTTCGAGCGAGAAGGTCGGGATGCCGCGCGCCCGCATCTCCTCCTCGAGGTCGAACCAGGGTGCGTAGGCCCGCTCGGCAAGGCTGGTCGCGCGCTCGTTGAGCAACTCGTAGAGGATCTGGATGCCCTGGTTGGGCTGGCCGATCGCGTAGGTGTCCGGGTAGCACAGCAGCCATCGCGTCCGGGCGTCGGCCCACGGGGTCACCGACATGTTGTGCTCGCCACCCACGTACTGCGCCGGCTGCGACACCTTCGGCAGCACCGGCTCGAGCACGTCCCAGTACGACGGCGGGACCTGGGGGTCGTGCGGCCGTCGGATGGCGGCGAGGTCGGCGTCGAGGTGGCTGGGGATGGTCAGGGCTGCAGCGCACATGTGGCGCTCCGTTGTGTGGTCGTGGGGCCGGCGGCGATCGGCGCTGCGACGTGTCGCGGCGACGTTCGTGACGGGGGGTGTCGGACGGCCACGGAGCGGCTCGACCACCTGCCGACGTCGTGCCGTCAGGCTAGCGCACGACCTCCGCCACCACTCACCCCGGCCACTCGTCAACCCGAATGCGACCGGCCCCGACGCAAGCCCCGCAGAACGAGCACAGCGAGTCCTGCAATCTGTCCGAGGAACGAGGACAGACGCCTACCGGAATCGCCGCATGTGGATGTTGAGCAACAGCCCGACCAGCGCGAACCACATGATCAACGAGGTCCCGCCATAGCTGACGAACGGCAACGGGATGCCGGTGATGGGGGCGATCCCGATCGTCATGCCGACGTTGACGAACACCTGCAGCCCGAGCAGCCCCACGATCGCCGAGGCCACGATCGATCCGAAGAGGTCCTTGGCGATCATGGCGATCCGCAAACCGCGCCACATCAGCACGGCGAACAGGGCCAGCAGCACCAGCGAGCCGACGAAGCCGAACTCCTCCCCCACGACGGTGAAGATGAAGTCGGTGTGGTTCTCCGGAATGAAGGCGGCCGCGTTCTGGGTCCCCTGTCGGAACCCCTGGCCGGCAAGTTGGCCGGAGCCGATGGCGATCATGGACTGGTTGAGCTGGTACAGCGCGTCGCCGGCCTGGGCGCTGTTTCCCTGGTCGAGGAACGCCGTGAGCCGCTCGAGTTGGTAGCTCTTGATGAAGCCGCCGATGAAGGCATACGCGACCGCCCCGATCCCCCCGACGGCCAGCCCGGCCAGCCATCGCAGCGGCAGTCCACCGACCAGGAACATCACGAACAGCAACCACACGATCACGATCGCCGAGCCCAGGTCCGGTTCGAGGAAGATCAGGCCCGCCGGGATGCCGGCCAACGCCAGGCACGCCAGCAGCGTGCCGATCGTCGGCTCGCCGCCACGCTCGTACAACAGGGCCGCGATCGCGATGATCACCGCGATCTTGGCTACTTCGGAAGGTTGGAGGTTGAAGCCGCCCAGGCTGATCCAGCGGCGCGACCCGTTGACCAGTGTCCCCACCGACGGGACCAGCACGATCGCCAGCAGCACGATCGACAACCCGTACAGCAACGGCGCGAGGCCGCGGATCCAGCGATAGTCCAACACGGCGGCCACGACCATCCCGAGCCCGCCCAGGCCGAAGGCCAGCAACTGGCGCCACACGAACCCCAGGCTGGGGTCGCCGCCCTGGCCGACGCGGGTGGTGGTCGCCGAGTAGATCAGCGCCACGCCGATGCCGGCCAACAGGAGCGCGGTCCCGACCAGGATCGGGTCGAGGTGGCGGATCGGCTCGTAGGCACGCATCCATCGGCTCTGGACCTGCTTACGCATGATCCGTCGGGTGCGGTCGTCGCCGTAGGTGGAGGAGGCCATCAGTCGACGTCGTCCGGGCCGGCCTGGATCTCGGTCCCCTTCAGGTCGAAGATCTTCTCGTAGATGCTGCGCACGATCGGAGCCGATGTCTGGGACCCGCCACCACCGCGCTCGATCATCACGACGACGACGTACTCGGGGTCGTCGGCCGGGGCGTAGGAGGCGAACCACGAGAACGGCACGTTGTCACGGTCCTCGGCCGCGTTGAAGCCGGCCTGGCCCGTCCCGGTCTTGCCCGCGATCGGGTAGCGCCCCAGCGGGAACCCTTCGAAGGGCACCCGACCGGTGCCCCGGTCAGACATGACGACGTCCTCGAGGCCCTGCTGGAGTTCGTCCCACCAGGCACCAGGCGCCTGCAGGTCGTGGAGCACCTCGGGCTCGATGACCTCGATGACGTCCCCGGACGGGTCGCGGATCTCCTTGCCCAGCTTCGGCTTCATGATCGTGCCGCGGTTGGCCATGCCGGCGTAGGACGTGGCGACCTGCAACGGCGTCACCAGCACGTCACCCTGCCCGATCGACATGTTCACCGCGTCACCTCCGCGCCAGATCCCGCCGGAAATGCACAGGTCCCGGAACAGCTCCCAGTTCTGGTCCTCCGGGTCCAGGATGTCGTTGGCCATCGTGCACGACCCGTTGATGGAGTCGCCGCCGGCCACACTCAGGTCCTTGGTGTCGAACCAGTAGTTCAAGCGCCACTCGCGACCGGGGATGACCCCGCTGGCCTCCTGCGGGATGTCGAGCCCGACCTGGTCGCCGAAGCCCAGTTCGCGGGCTGTGTCACCGTAGACCTCGGTGATCTCGTCAACCGGGACGCCGTCGGACTCCTGGGCCCGTTCCTGGGCCCACTGGTCGGCGGCCAACTGGTAGAAGAAGGTGTCGCAGGAGCGCATGAGGGCCTGTGCGAGGTCCATCTCGCCCTCCGGCTTCGGGTTCCAGTTGTTGAACTCGCGCCCGCCCACCTCCAGCGAGGCCGGGCATTCGATCTCGGTGTCGGGGGTGATCCCGCCTCGTCGGTCGCCGGCCTGGCGGTCGCGCAGGGCTCCCAGTCCGGACACGATCTTCCACACCGAGGCCGGCGGATAGGTGCCGCCGACGGCACGGTTGAGACCGGGGCGACCCCACACGTTGTCGTTGTCGAACACGTACTCGAAGTAGTCCGGGGACCCGGACGCCAGCCCCCGCGGGTCGAACGTGGGGTACGACGCCATCGCCTTGATGTCGCCCGTGCGTGGGTCCATCACGATCGCGGCCCCGCCCGTCGCCTCGACCGGCACCTCCGACTCGTCGTCCAACTGGTAGGTGAACTCGGCGCGCGCCGTCATGATGCCGTCCTCGAGGATCTCCTCGACGGATGATTGCAGGTCAGGGTCGAGCGTCAGCACGACGTCGTTGCCACGGATGGGCGGACTGTTGGACAACTCCCCGACCATGGTGTTGCTGGCGTTGACCTCGATCCGGCGGACGCCCTCGGTGCCCTGCAGGGCCTGGTCGTAGACCCGCTCCATCCCGGCCTGGCCGATGATGTCCCCGGCGTCGAAGCCGGACCACTCCTCGGTGCCGAGCTGGCGGTCCTGGATCTCGCCGATGTAGCCGACGAGGTGCGCGGCGACCTGGCCCTGGGGGTACTCGCGGATGGGCAGGCGTTCGGCGACGACGCCGGGGAACAGCTCGGGGTGTTCCTGCACGGCAAAGACGACCTCGGGAGCGACGTCGACGGCCACCGGCACGGGCCGGAAGACGGATCGGGCCAGCGACTGCATCGACTCGACGAGGTCGGCCTCCTCGACGTCCAACAACGACGCCAGACGCGTGATCGCCGCGGTCACGGGAGGGTCGTCGAGTGGTTCGCCGGCGGCGTCCAGGAAGCGGTCGCGTTCGACGCTGACGGCCAGCGCGATCCGGTTGCGGACCAGTTCGCTGCCGTCGGCGGCCAGCAACCGTCCGCGCGGTGCCTCGGAGGTGACCTGGGTGGTCCGGTTGGACACCGACAGGTCCTCGAAGATGTCGCCGGTCAACACCTGCAGGTAGTACAACCGCGAGGTCAACGCCATGAGCAGCCCTACCATCACGATGGTGAGCATGCTCAGGCGGAGGCCCGGGGAGTACTCGTCGGTGGCCATGGCAACGGACCTGCGGTTCGGGGACGACTCGGCGCGACGAACGGGCGTGGGGACCGACGGTCGACGGTGCGGCACCCGGTCCACGCCGACCCGCCCCGGTGGTCGGAACTCAGCCCCCGGCACCCACGTTGGAGGACGTCGGAACCTCGATCGGGAACTGTCGGTCAACGTAGCGAGTCAGTGCGAAGGCTCCCGGCGCGAGCAGGATCGCATAGACGGTGGCCACCAACGACGCCTCGGCGATCAACAACGCCGACGCCGACTTCTGCGCCAGAAGCGCCGACAGCAGCCCGTATCCGCCGACACCCAGGAACGTCCCGGCGCCGGCGAACAGGGTCGGCGCGGTCAGCGACTCGGGCGCGAGGTACGGGCGGGCGGCCCCCACCCCGTAGCCGACGCCCAGGTAGATCAGCGCCGACAGCCCCAGCGGGGCGGTCGACGACAACAGGTCGGTCAGCAGCCCGGCCGGCAACGCCACCCGGACACCGGACAGGGCGCCGTCGTCCAGTGCGAACGCGATCACCAGCAACAGCAACAGGTCGGGCGTGAACCCCGACACGGTCAGCACCGGCAGGATCGACACCTCCACCAGGGCCACGACGACCATGACCAGTCCGATCACCAGCGCGCGAGCCATCAGGTGTCCGACCCGGTCGGCGAGGGGCTCGGCGCGACGTTCGGCTCGGGAATGGGCGGGACCTCGTCGGCCGGGCGCTGGGGATCGACCGGTGGGACGGTGAACTTGGGTGTCGGGTCGAGTTCGAGCGGCTCGACTTCTTCGACCGGATCGGTCATGACGACCGACACCAGGCCGAGGGTGGAGAAGTCGACGAACGGCAACACGTCGACGGTCCGCGACAACTGGCCGTCCTCGACGTCGGCACGGGTGACCACGCCCACCGGGATGCCGGAGATGTAGGTGCCGCCGAGGTAGGACGAGGTGACCAGTTCCTGGCCGACCTCGATGCCGACGTCGGTGATCAGGGGCTCGAAGATCAGCGGCTCGTTGCCGTCCCCGGCCAGCGAGCCGATGACGCCGGTCTCGGCCACGCGCACCGCCGCCCCGAAGTTCGGGTCGATGGTCAGCAGGACCCTGGAGGTCGACGGGCTGGTCGCGATGACCCGGCCCACCAGGCCCTCGCCGTTGACGACCGGCATGTCGGGCCGCACGCCGTCGTCCGTCCCGACGTCCAGCGTGGCGGTCCACTCGAAGTTGGAGGCGCCCTGCGCGATCACCTGGGCGGTCACGGTGTCGAGCTCGTTGCGGTCGCGGAATCCGAGTTGGGCGCGGAGTTCGTCGTTCTCTCGCACGACGTCGTCGTAGGACAGGCGTCGCTCCTCGGTCCGGGCCAACTGGGCCCGCAGGCGCGCGTTCTCGGCCCGGATCTCGACCAGTTCACCGACGTTGGACGCCGCCGAGGAGATCGGGCGCACGAGCGTGGACAGCCCGTTTTGGACCGGACCCAGCACCACGCCGACGGCACCGCGGAGGCGGCTGGCGAGGTCGTCGCCGGTCGGCTCGGACCGGAAGTCGAGCGTGACCAGCACCAGCGCGACCACCACGAACAGGACCAGCAGGATGCGTGCACGGCGGCGTTGGAACATCAGGCGGTCCGTCGGTCGCCGTGGCCCGACCGGGCCCGGCCGGCCGACGTCACGAGCACGGCCGCCCCCGAGGTGCCGGGAGCGGCCGGAGCCACGGGTTCGCGTCGGTCAGCCACGTGAGGACGAGATCAGCACCTTGCGCAGCGCCTCGAACTCCTCGAGGCACTTGCCGGAGCCGACCGCGACCGCCGACAGCGGCGAGTCGGTGATGTGGATCGGCATGCCGGTCTCGTGCTTGAGGCGCTCGTCCAAGCCGCGCAACATGCCGCCGCCGCCGGCCAGCACGATGCCCTTGTCCATGATGTCGGCCGCCAGTTCCGGCGGGGTCTTGTCGAGGGTGTTCTTGACCGCGTCGACGATGGAGTTGACCGGCTCCTCGATGGCCTTGCGGATCTCCTCGGACGACACGACGATCGTCTTGGGCAGCCCGGACACCAGGTCGCGACCGCGGATCTCGGCGTGCGGCTCGTCGGGCAGCGGGAAGGCCGACCCGATCGCCATCTTGATCTCCTCGGCGGTGCGCTCGCCGAGCATCAACGAGTACTCCTTCTTGATGTAGGAGATGATCGACTCGTCCAGTTCGTCGCCGCCGATGCGGATCGACTGGCTGGTGACGATCCCGCCCAGCGAGATGACCGCGACCTCGGTGGTGCCACCGCCGATGTCGACGACCATGTTGCCGGCCGGTTCGTGGACCGGCAGGCCGGCCCCGATCGCGGCCGCCATGGGCTCTTCGATGATGTAGGCGGCGCGGGCGCCGGCCGACATCGTGGCCTCCTCGACCGCGCGCTGCTCGACGCCGGTGATGCCCGACGGCACGCACACGACGACGCGCGGCTTGGCCAGGAAGCGACGCTTGTGGACGGCCTGGATGAAGTAGCGCAGCATCTTCTCGGTCACGTCGAAGTCGGCAATGACGCCGTCCTTCAGGGGCCGGATCGCCATGATGTGGCCCGGCGTGCGGCCGATCATGCGCTTGGCCTCGGCACCGACCGACAGGATGGCGCCGTTGTTGGTGTTGATCGCGACGACCGAGGGCTCGTTGAGCATGATGCCGCGACCACGGACGTAGACCAGGGTGTTGGCCGTGCCGAGGTCGACCGCCATGTCGCGGCCGAGCATGTGGATGTTGGGGAACCTGGAGGCCACGAAACTTCACCTTCGAACGGGGGGTTGGCGATGTCGTCTCGCCACGGGCGGCCGGTTGCGGCAGGGATGGGGGGACCGGCGTGGGGGGCGCGCCGCGGACATCGGGTGATGGCTGAACGATATCGGGGTGCGTCCCACGACACCCGATAGATGGCCGCTTGCACGCTGACCGCCGGGGCGGCGGCCCCACACACCGTAGCAAACCCCGGACGCATGTTGCGCAAGTGGCGGGTGTGGTTCCTGTGCTGACGGCGATGCGCAGGGTTCCCGGGCATGGTCCGGACCGTCCACAGCCGCCGAGGTTGACGACGCCCCGGGCGGTCGCCGTGGCCACCATGGCCAGCACGCCGCCCCAAGGATCGCCGTGTCCACCACCACTCGCCCGCCCACCGACCGTGACCGGGCGTGGATCGCAGGGCCCGCCGCGGGTCCCACCGGTGCGGCGACCTCGTGTGCGGCGTGCGTGGCCGAGGCCGCCCGGGCGCTCGCGGTGGCGGGCGAGGCCCAGGCGCTGGTCACGTCACCGCAACGCGCGGCCGACGTGCTCGCGCCGCTGTTGAACGGTCGGGACCGCGAACGCTGTGCGGCCGTCCTGCTGGACACCCGCCACCGCGTGCTCGACGTCCACGTGGTCAGCATCGGTTCGCTGGACCACACGTTCATGGCCCCGCGCGAGATCTACCGGGACGCGCTGCTGGGCAACGCCGCGGCCGTCGTCGTCGGCCACAACCACCCGTCCGGGGATCCCACGCCGTCGCGCGACGACATCGCCGTCACGACCCGCTTGGCCCGGGCCGGCGACGTGGTCGGAGTCGACCTGCTGGACCACCTGGTCCTGGCCGACGACCAGTGGCGCTCCCTGGCCCGCGCCGGCCACCTGTGAGGCAGCAGCCGGGACCCCCTCCGGATCGGATGACTGATTCAGCCGAAGAAGATGCCCAGTTCGCGCTCGGCGGACTCGACCGAGTCGGAGCCGTGCACGATGTTCTCGCCGATGATGGTGGCGAAGTCGCCGCGGATCGAGCCGGGAGTGGCCTCGATGGGGTTGGTCGCGCCCATGATCGTGCGCAGGCCGACGATCGCGTCGTCACCGGACACGCGCATGGCGACAAGCGGGCCTGACGTGATGAAGTCGACCAGTTCGCCGAAGAACGGCTTGTCGACGTGCTCGCCGTAGTGCTCCTCGGCGGTCGCGCGCTCCAGCGTGCGCATCTCCAGCGCCTCGATGGTGTAGCCCTTGCCCTCGATCCGGCCGATGACCTCGCCGACCAGGCCGCGGGCGACGCCGTCGGGCTTGACGAGGATCAGGGTCTGTTCGACGGCCATGGGTGGGTCCTGTTCGTGGTGGTGGGTGGGGGGTCGCCGCACGCTGGCGGCGGTTCGTCGCGTCCACGGTAACGCGCCGACGATGGCTCGACTCGCCCCAATGGCGCGCCGGTTTCAGTCCAGCGGGAGGTGCACGTCACGGGCCGCGCCGACGGTGTGCAACGACCCCGTCACCACCACCCCGTCACCCTCTCCGGCCACGCCCGTCGCCAGGTCCAGCGCGGTCGCGACGTCGTCGGCCTCCTCCACGGCGACCCCGGTGCCGTCGAAGACCGCCCGCGCGACCTCGCCCAGGTCGGCCGCGGTGGCGGCCCGTGGCGACGGCGGCGCGGTGACGACGACGTGGTCGACGACGTCGCGGAAGGCGCCGACGATGCCGGGCAGGTCCTTGTCGGCGAGGCAGCCCAGGACCAGGATGACGTTGCGGAAGGTGAAGGCTTCGTCCAGCGCCGCGGCCAGCGCCCGGGCCCCGTGGGGGTTGTGGGCACCGTCGAGCACGATCGTCGGGTGGCGCGCGACGACCTCCAGTCGACCGGGCGAGTCCACCCGCGCGAAGCCCGCCCGGATGACGTCGTCCTCCACCTCAAGGAACTGCAAGCCCAGGAACGCGGCCAGGGTGGCCAGCGCGATCGCGGCGTTGTCGGCCTGGTGGGCGCCGTGCAGGGGCAGGAAGATCTCGTCGACCACCCGTTCGCCGACCCGCAGCGCGACCTGTTGCCCGCCCATGGCGATCCGGCGGTCCTCGACGCCGTGGAAGTCCGGCCACGTGGCGACCGGTGCCCCGACCTCCTCGGCGGCCGCGACCAGGATGGCTTCGACCTCGTCGGCCTGCGCGGCCAGCACCACGCGGCTGCGCTCCTTGATGATCCCGGACTTCTCGCGCGCCGTCGCGGGCCGGTCCCCCAGTTCGCGGTGGTCGACGTCGACGGGGGTGATGACCGCGACGTCGCCCCGCACCACGTTGGTGGCATCCCAGCGGCCGCCCATGCCGACCTCCATGACGGCGACGTCGACGGGCAGGTCGGTGAACGTCCACAACGCCATCGCGACGAGCAGTTCGAAGTAGGTGACGTCGTCGCCGGTCGCGTCCACCAGGTCGGCGACCGTGGTGACCGCCTCGAGCGTGCGTGCGAAGTCCTCCTCCGACAGCGGTTGCAAGCCGACCTGGATCCGCTCACGCACCGACTGCAGGTGCGGCGACGTGAACGTCCCGGTGGTCAGCCCCAGTTCGGACAGCAACGAGGCGACCATCCGCGTGGTCGAGGTCTTGCCGTTCGTGCCGGTGACGTGGATCGTGGGGAGGTGTTCCTGGGGGTTGCCGAGCAAGCCCATCAGCGCGGTGATGCGCGACAGGTCCGGCTTCATCGCACCGGGCCCACGTTCCCCCAGCAGCCGGCGAGCGGCAACGATGTCCACGGGCATCCCTCCGAAGCCGATCAACGGGCGGGAACGGTAGCGGCCCGGTCCCGGCCGGACGGACGTCCCGGGTGGTGCCCGCGCCGGCGGCTGCTCAGCCCCGGGCGCGCTCGGCCACCAGGCGCTGGACCTCGGCGCGCACGTCGTCGGAGACCGGCCCCGCGTCCAGCAGTCGATCGGCGACGTCCGGCCGGCCGTGCAACGAGGCCGTGACGGCCGTGATCCCGCGCAGCCGAGCCTCCATCTGGTCGTCGCCGGCGGCCATCAGGACCGACGCAATCGCCCCACGATCGGGGTGGGCGGCCAAGGCATGGGCCACCAGCACCTCGTTGAGGGCGAGCCCGTGCCGGGGGTCGGCGACCAGTCGGTACGCGGCCGCGTGCTGGTCCGACCGCAGCAACCCGGCCAGGGCAAGTGAGCCACCGACCGTGCGCAGGCGCCGGTCTCGGGCGGTCGACGCGGCCCGCCCGGCGGCCTCGGCACTGGCGGCATGCTCCCCTTCGGCCTGGAGCTGCTGGGCATCCTGCAACGCCTCGACCGCGGTCGCGTCGGGGGACGCCCCGGACGAGGCCCGGGGCGGTTCGGGAGAACGCAGCAGCGACTGCAGGTTGGCGAACCCGAACCACCCGGCCAGCAGGGCGGCGATGGTCTGGTCGTTGAGCAGGCACCACACCAGTCCGGCCGCGGCGACGGCGACCGACACGACCTCGGCGACGCGGGTCCGGGTGGTCGGGCCGCCCGGCACGAGGTTGCGGAACAACTGGCCGCCGTCCAGGGGCAGGATCGGGACCAGGTTCAGGAAGCCCCACAACAGCGACACCACCACCCACACCGACGCGGCGAAGGTGCCCAGGCCGTGGCTGGCGTCGATCCCGAACCGGCCGACGAACGGCAGCAGCGCGAACCCGGCCAGGATCTGGATGCCCGGGCCGGCAGCCGTGATGAGCAGCCCCCAGCCACGCGAGTCGCCATTCGGCCCGTCGGACGTGTAGCTGGTGACGCCGCCCATGCCGGCAAGGTCGACCTGGGGCTCGTGGCCCGCCAGCAGGGCGCCGACGGCATGGCCAAGTTCGTGCAACAGCACCGATGACGCTCCGACCACGATCCACACCGCCACCAGCACCGGGCTGGCCAGGTCAAGTCCCAGGAAGGCCAGCACGAACAGGAAGCTGAGGTGGATCGTGACCGGGATCGGACCGATCCGGAACGACAGCAGTCCCTGCCCACGGCGACCGGCCGTGATCGGTCCGAGGGGATCAGGCACGGGCGACCTCGGCGTGTCCCGTCATGCCAGGTCCGCGAGCGCGGCCAGTTGGCGTTCCAGTTCGGCGATGGCGCGCTCGGTCTCGGCTGCGCGCTCTCGTTCGGCGTCGACGACGTGGTCCGGGGCACGCTCCACGAACTGGGTGTTGGCGAGCTTGCCGCGGCTGCGCCCGAGGAAGTCCTGGGCGTTGTCGCGTTCCTTCGCCAGCCGGGCGGTCTCGGCGGCCACGTCGATCAGCCCGGCCAGTTCGACCTGGGCCTCGCCGGACCCGAACACGATCGTCGAGGTGCCGGTTCGCTCCTCGATCGCGTCGACCAGCGTCAACTCGTCGAGCCCGGCCAGGGCCTGGATCAGCCCGGCCTGGTCGGCCACCAGGTCGGCGTGCGACGAGGCCACGAGCAACGGAAAGCGGCGCGAAGGGGGCACGTCGTTGGCCGACCGGAAGCGTCGGACCTCCGTGACCAGGTCGACGATCGCGGCGAAGTCGTCCTCCACCTCGGGGTCGACGTCGGCGCAGGCCACCGGCCACGACTGCGCCATCAGCGAGTCGCGGCCACCGTCGGCACCGGCCAGGTGGCGCCACAGTTCCTCGGTCACGAACGGGATCAACGGGTGCCACAGCGCCAACAGGTCCTCCAGCACCCGGGCCAGCACGGCGCGGGTCCGGGCCTTGGCGTCCTCGTCGTCGCCGTACAACACCACCTTGGCGGCCTCGAGGTACCAGTCCGCCAACTCGTCCCAGGTGAAGTGGTAGAGCGCCGCCGACACGCGGGCGAAGTCCCACGTCTCGTACTGGCGGTCGACCTCGGCGCGGGTGGCCTCCAGCCGCGACAGGATCCAGCGATCGGCCAACCCGAGATCGTCGAGCAGGGGCAGGTCGCCCGGCCGCGTCCCGTCGAGGGTCTGGAGTGCGAACCGGGTCGCGTTGAACAACTTGTTGAGGAACCGACGTGCGCCCTCGACCCAGTCCGGCGACAACGGCACGTCGGTTCCGGGCGAGCAGTGTTGGAACAGCGCCAACCGCAGCGCGTCGGCGCCGTGGGACTCGATGAAGTCCAGCGGGTCGATGACGTTGCCCCACGACTTGGACATCTTCTTGCCCTCGGCGTCGCGCACCATGCCGTGGTTCCAGATCGTGGTGAAGGGCACCTCGTCCAGGAACCACAGCCCGATCTGGAGCATCCGCGACACCCAGAAGGTGTTGATGTCGTACCCGGTCTCCATCACCGTGCCCGGGTACCACGTCTCCAGGTCGGCGTTGGTGTCGCCGGGGCGTTGCCACCCGAACACGGCGAACGGCCACAACTGGCTCGAGAACCAGGTGTCGAGGACGTCGTCGTCCTGGCGCAGGTCGGTCGCGTCGCAGTCGACGCAGGTGGCCGGCGTGTCGCGGGCGACGGTGACGTGGCCGTCCGGGCAGTACCACGCGGGGATCCGGTGGCCCCACCAGATCTGGCGCGACACGCACCAGTCGTGGAGGTTCTCCAACCACTCGACGAAGAACGTCTGCAGGCGCGGCGGCAGTACGCGGGTGTCGCCGGCGTCCACCGCGGCCAGCGCCTTGTCGGCCAGGGCCCGGACCTCCAGGAACCACTGGTCGCTCAGCAACGGTTCGACCACGTCGCCGGTGCGCGAGCACGTGCCGACCTGGTGGGTGTGGTCCGTGCGCCCGACCAGCAGGCCGGCGTCGTCCAGCGCGGCCACGACGGCCTCGCGGGCGGCGAAGCGATCCAGGCCCGCGAACGGCCCGGCCTCGTCGTTCATGGTGGCGTCGGGGTCGATGACCGAGATCGCCGGCAGGTGGTGGCGCTCGGCGAGTGCGAAGTCGTTGGGGTCGTGCGCCGGGGTGATCTTGACCGCGCCGGACCCGAACTCGGGGTCGACCCAGTCGTCGGCGACCACCGGGATCTCGCGGTCGAGGAACGGGTGGCGGACGGTGCGACCGACCGCGGCGGTGTAGCGCTCGTCGTCGGGGTGCACGGCGATGGCGGTGTCTCCCAGCATCGTCTCGGGCCGCGTGGTGGCCACGGTGATGCCGGTGCGGCCGTCGGCGTCGTCCCCGTCGGACCAGGGGTAGACGAAGTCGGACAGGGTCCCGGCCGTCTCGACGTGGTTGACCTCGATGTCGCTGAGCGCGGTCATGCACTGCGGGCACCAGTTGATCAACCGGTTGCCGCGGTACATCAGCCCCTGTTCGTGCAGCGCCACGAACACCTCGGTCACGGCCGCCGACCGTTGTTCGTCGAAGGTGAAGGCCTCGCGGTCCCAGTCCAGGCTCGCCCCCAGGCGACGCAACTGGTTGAGGATCTGGCCGCCGTACTCGTCCACCCACTCCCACACGCGCTCCAGGAACGCCTCGCGTCCCAGGTCGTGGCGGGTCAGGCCCTCCGTCGCCAGTTCCTTCTCCACCACGGTCTGGGTGGAGATGCCGGCGTGGTCCATCCCGGGCACCCACACGGCGTTGCGCCCGGTCATGCGGGCGTGGCGGACCATCGCGTCCTCGACCCCGAAGGTCAGCGCATGGCCGATGTGCAGGGCGCCGGTGACGTTCGGCGGCGGGCACACGATCGCGAACGGCTCACCCGGGTCGTCAGGTTCGGCGTGGAACAGGCCCGACTGCTCCCAGTCGGCATACAGGCGCTGCTCGACGGTGGCCGGGTCATAGGCGGTCGGCAGGGTGGCGGGTGCCGCCGTCGTGGCGGTGTCGTCGGTCATCGCGGCGTGCCTCGGAGGATGGGAGGTCGTCGACCGCCGTGCGGCCGATCGGGCCGTCACGACGGGACGCGTGGTGGCTGGCGAGGGTAGCCCCCACCCCTGCTGGTCCCGCCCGGCGGACCGTCGGAGCGCCGGTGATCAGGCTCGCGGAGGATCGCCGCGGCGGTCAGCCGGGACGAACACGTAGTTGTGCTCGTGGTCGTGGTGGGCATCCACCGCCACGAGGCCGTCGTCGCCCAGCACGTGGGGTCGGTACCCCAGGCCGACGACCCGCCGGAACACGGCGTCGGCGCCGCTGCCCTCACGGCGCAGGAACGGGTCGAACAACTCCAGCAGCAGGACCGGGCGGTGCTTCGCCAGGGTGCGGGTCGCGCCGTCCAGCACGGCCGCCTCGCCGCCCTCGACGTCGACCTTGACCAGGTCGACCCGGTCGAGGTGGTGGCTGGCGACCACGTGGTCGAGCGTGGTCACCCCGACCGACCGGGTGACGGCCGGCAACCTGGCCAGCAGCGTGCCGTCGTCACCGCCGTCGGGGTGGCTGCGGGTCGGCACCAACGGCACGCGCAGGACCAGTTCGCCGGGGCTCGCACCGGCCGCGCCGGTGACCACCGTGACGTGGTCGGCCCCCAGCACGCGCCGCCAGCCACGCAGGATCCGGGCGGAGCCGGCCCGGGCCTCGATCGCGACCACGCGCCCGCTGGGACCGACCGCACGGGCGGCCACGAAGGTGTGGGCGCCACCGGCAGCCCCGACGTCGATCACCGTGCCGCCGGACGGGACCAGGTCGGCCAGGACGAACAGTTCCTTGTCGAGGAACGGGACCCGATCCACCAGCCGGCGCACGCGTGGCGAGGGCAGGGTCACGACATCTCCCGGTCAGGACCGGCCGGAGCAGTCCCGACTCAGGCGCTCTTCTCGGTCGGAGCCTCGACCTCGCGCAGCGGCGAGGCGTGCGGGACCAGGGTCGGGTTGGTCTTGGTGCGCACGGCCTCGGCGGTGATGACGCAGCGCTTGACGTCCTCCCGAGACGGCAGTTCGTACATCGTGTTGAGCAGGATCTCCTCGAGGATGGCCCGCAGCCCGCGTGCACCGGTCTGGCGCAGGATCGCGAGGTCGGCGATCTCGGCCAGGGCGTCCTCCTCGAACTCCAACTCGACGTTGTCGAACTCGAAGAAGCGTTCGTACTGCTTGATCAGCGCGTTGCGCGGCACCGTCAGGATGTCGACCAGGGCCTCACGGTCCAGCGGTTCGACGTAGCTGATGACCGGCAGGCGTCCGATGAACTCGGGGATGAGCCCGAACTTGTGCAGGTCCTCCGGCAGCACCTTCGCGAGCAGGTCGCCGAGGTCCTTGTCGCTGCGTTGGCGGACGTCGGCGCCGAAGCCGACCCCGCGACGTCCGAGGCGGTGTTCGACGACCTCTTCCAGCCCGGCGAAGGCCCCACCACAGATGAACAGGATGTCGGACGTGTCGATCTGGAGGAATTCCTGGTGCGGATGCTTGCGGCCGCCCTGGGGCGGCACCGAGGCGGTGGTGCCCTCGAGGATCTTGAGCAGCGCCTGTTGGACTCCCTCGCCCGAGACGTCCCGGGTGATCGACGGGTTGTCGGACTTGCGCGCGATCTTGTCGATCTCGTCGATGTAGATGATGCCGGTCTCGGCCTTCCTGAGGTCGAAGTCGGCGGACTGGATCAACCGCAGCAGGATGTTCTCGACGTCCTCACCGACGTAGCCGGCCTCGGTCAGCGCGGTGGCGTCCGCGATCGCGAACGGCACGTTGAGCATCCGGGCCAGCGTCTGGGCCAACAGGGTCTTGCCGGAGCCGGTGGGGCCCAGCAGCATGATGTTGGACTTGGCGAGTTCGACCTGGTCCTTGTCGGTGTCGACCTGGATGCGCTTGTAGTGGTTGTAGACCGCGACGGCCAGCGTCTTCTTGGCCGAGTCCTGGCCGACGACGTACTCGTCGAGGAAGGCGAAGATCTCCATCGGGCGGGGCAGTTCGTCGAGTTCGAGGTCGACGGCCTCCGCCAGTTCCTCCTCGATGATCTCGTTGCACAGTTCGATGCACTCGTCGCAGATGTACACGCCCGGGCCCGCGATCAGCTTCTTGACCTGCTTCTGTGACTTGCCACAGAACGAACACTTGAGCAGTTCGCCACCGTCCGTGAACTTCGCCATCGTGTCCTCGTCGTGTCGCCGGGTCCCGCCCCGCAGCGTACTGACCGGCCCCGCCGCCGGGCCACCACCACCCCCCGTCTGTGGGGAACCACGCGAGCGCACCGCCCGGCTGGGCGGTGCGCTCGTGATGGGTCTGCGGTGCGGCCGTCCGCACCGCCGCCGAGGTCACTCCCCCATGGCCTTGCGGGACTCGAGGATGCGGTCGGCAATGCCGTACTCGACCGCCTGACCGGCGGTCAGGATGAAGTCGCGGTCGGTGTCCTTGTCGATCTTCTCGACGGTCTGGCCGGTCTTGTCGGCCAGGATCTCGTTGAGCTGGTCGCGCATGCGGATGATCTCGCGTGCCTGGATCTCGATGTCGCCGGCCTGGCCCTCGGCACCACCGTGGGGCTGGTGCAGCAGCACCCGGGCGCGGGGCAGCACGAAGCGCTTGCCCTTGGTGCCGGCGGCCAGCAGGACCGCGGCGGCCGAGGCGGCCTGGCCGAGGCAGATGGTGGCGACGTCCGGGCTGATGTACTCCATGGTGTCGAAGATGGCGAACAGCGCCGTGATCGACCCCCCCGGGGAGTTGATGTAGATGTTGATGTCCTTGTCGGGATCCTCCGACTCCAGGTGCAGCAACTGGGCCATGATGACGTTGGCGATCTCGTCGTTGACCGGCGTGCCCAGGAAGATGATCCGTTCCTGCAGCAGTCGCGAGTAGATGTCGAAGGCCCGCTCACCGCGGTTGGTCTGTTCGATGACCGTCGGCACCAGGTAGTTGGTGGGCGACGTCACGAGGTCGTCGGCAGACGAAACGACGTCCTCTGCGGAGGGGGGCGCGAACCCGAAGGGGGTGGATGCCACGGCGGAAGTCCTCTGAACGGGTGAAATCGTCATGGCGGGCACCGTACCCCTCGCCCTTGTCGGTCCGACACGATGTGAGTCGTGACCACGCACCAAACCTGTGACCACGCCCCGACCCCGCCCGACCCCTCCCCGCAGGCCCGCCAAATCACGTCGAGTGTGCGCCCCACCCCGGGATTCCGGGGCGATGCGCACATTCGACGCGTGGCTCGTGGGGCCCTCAGGCGTCGTCGGCCTCGGTGGTGTCGGCGGCCTCGTCGGCGTCGGCCGGGGCGTCGGCGGCCTCGGCCGCAGTCTCGGGGGTGGGGTCGGGAGCGTCCGGGTCCTGCTTGAGGCCCAGTTCGATCAGCAGCGCGTCGTCGGGGGCGCCGTCCAGGGTGCCGCCATCGACAATCGCGTCCAGCGCCTTGCGCCGGGCGATGTCCCCGATCAGGGCCGGCAGCGACCCCTGGTCCTGGATCATCTCCGCGACCTGCTCGGGCTGCATGCCCATCTGCATGGCGTGGCGGAAGATCTCCTCGTTGACGTCGTCGGGCTCGATCTGGACCTCGAGGTCCTCCGCCAGGGTGTCCAGCACCAGGCGCGCCTTGACCGACTGGCTGGCCTGTTCGCGGACCTGTTCCTCCCAGGCGTCGACCTCCACGTCCTGGGCCGCGAGCAGGTCCTCGAAGGTCATCCCGTACTGCTGGCCCTGCTGGGTGATCTGGGCGCGCTGGCCCTCGACCTCGTCGGTGATCATCGACGGGGGCAGCGGGACCTCGATGGTGGCGAGGTAGGCCTCGAGCAGGCTGCCGCGGGCCTCGTGCAGGGCCCCGCGCAGCTTCTGCTTCAACACGTTGGTGCGCAGGTCGGTGCGCAACTCGGCATAGGTGTCGAACTCGCTGGCGGTGGCAGCGAAGTCGTCGTCCAGGGCCGGCAGCGTCTTGGCACGGACGTCGTGGACGGTGACGTGGAACTCCGCCTCGTCGCCGCCATGCTCGGGGTACTCCTCGGGCAGGTCGTCGACGTAGGTCAGCTCCTCGCCGCCCTCGACCCCGTCCAGTTCGTCATCCAGCTTGGCGGTCACCCCCTGCGAGCCGATCTCGTAGAGCGCGTCGGTGACGTGGGCGCCCTCGATCTCCTCACCGTCGATGAACACCGACAGGTCGATCGTGACGTAGTCGCCGGTGCGGGCTGCGCGTTCGACCTCGTCGACCTCCGAGAACCGCTCGCGCAGTTCCTCCACCTTCTCGTCGACCTCGTCCTCGGTGACCGACCACTCGGGGTGGGTGACCTGGATGCCGGTGTGGTCGGGCAGGTCGATCTCGGGCCGGATCTCGACCTCGGCGGAGAAGTTGGCGCCCTCGTCCTCGCTGAAGGTGTCGATGTCGACCTCGGGCGACGCGACCGGGACCAGGTCCTCGGCCTCCAGCGCCTCGCGGTACCAGTTGTCCAGCGAGTCCTCCAGCGCATGTTGGGCGATCGCGCCCTTGCCGAGGTGCTGTTCGAGCAGCCGGCGCGGAGCCTTGCCCTTGCGGAACCCGGGGAGGTTGACCTGGGCGGCGAGGTGGCGCGCGGCCTGGTCGTGGGCCTTCTTGACCACGTGGGGCTCGACCTCGACGGTGAGCTTGACGCGGACGGGGTCGAGGGTTTCGACGGTCGTCTTCATGGCAGGGGGTGCCTGTTCGTTGGCCGTGGGAGTGGTGCCGAGGTGGACCGCAGCAGGGTCGCACGGGCATGCACGGATCGCGGATGTGTGCGGATGGATGGTGGTCGGACGAGCGGGGGATGCCAGTCACGACGTGGTCGGGGCGGCCGGATTCGAACCGGCGACCTCCTGCTCCCAAAGCAGGCACGCTAACCAAGCTGCGCCACGCCCCGGTTGCTGCGAACCCCGATCCTACCGATCCCGCGTTGTGTGGCGCCGCCCCGTGGCACCCTGCCCGGTGGACGTCCCTCGTGCCCACCACCGGTACGGCCCGGGTGGGCGGGAACAGACCCGACCGGGTGGGCATCGTGGGCACTGGACGAACGCGAGGCCTGAACCGGGGCGGGTTCCGGACCAGTCGTCGCTATCCTGCGGAGTCGTTCGCGGGTGTAGCTCAATGGTAGAGCCCCAGCCTTCCAAGCTGGTCATGAGGGTTCGATTCCCTTCACCCGCTCCACTTCCTCGGCGCGCCCCGGGTCCATCGGCCCACACGCGCCACCGAGACCGTCGAGCAGACCACGGCCAGAGCAACAGGCGCGGCCAAGGAGACCGCCGACCTGGCGAGGACCTTCGCACCGCAGCCCCTGCCGTGGCGGCGTCCGGGGTGACCACGCCCCGTCGTGACCACGCCCGTCACGGCGCCCGCGCTTCAGGCCCAGGCCGCCGCGCGGACAGGCGGCGTGACCATCAACCCGCTGGCGCCCGCGGTCGTGACCTCCCAGGTGCGGACACGCTGCCACCCGTGCGACTGCCGGACAACGCTGTCACGATCGCCGAGGTGGTGCTGCTCCTCGCGTCCCTGCTGGGCGCCGTCGGCTACACCACGGCCGTCGCACGAGCCAGGTCCGCCGGTCGCGCGCCGAGTGCGTCCGTGAGCCGTCACAGCGCCTGATCCGGCCGGACAGGACGCCGCCAACGGGTCCGGGATCGGCCCCGACCAGCGTTAGCATGGGCCGGACGGGCGCTGCCGGACCGCCGGAATCCCACGCCCGCTGCAACCCACGGTCGCAACCCGGTTTCCCGCCAGCCACGTCTCGACGGTGCGAGGTGATCCCACGTCCATGGCAAGCCTCTCGCATCGCCGCGCGCGCGAACTGCTCCAGGTGGACCGCCACGCGACCGCCGACGACATCCGCCGTGCCTACCGGCGTGCAGCTCGGACGTATCACCCGGACGCCGGTGGCGATGCCGCGGTGTTCCAGGACCTGGTCGCGGCCGTCGACCTGTTGCTGGACCGAGCCGACCGCGAGCCGCCGGTTGCGGCCTCGCCGTCCACTGGCCGCCGCGCGTACCCGTCGACGACCGGCCAGTACGGCCGTGGACGCGCCGAGGCCGACGACGTCGACCTGTCGCTGCTGGCAGACGCCACCGCCCCGGGCCCGGGTGACGCCTGGAGTGTCGCTGGGGTCGCCGCCGCCGTCGCGGGTGCCTACGACACGTCGGGGCCCGATCGGATCAGCGGAGTGAGCCGACGCCCGGGCTCGTTCCTCAACCGCGTCGCGCGCCACCTGTCCAACGACCTGTTGTCGCGATGGGAGGTGACCGGTGCGACCCGCCGAGGCGTGGCCGGGCGGGACCTGGAGGTGGTGGCGACGTTCCCGCCCGGGGCGCGCCGCCGGATCGACCGCGCCGGGGTCCCGGCCGGGTGGTCCACGACGCGCAATCCCGCGGCCACCGAGTCGACCTACGTGGTGCACCCGGGCCCGTCCGAGGCGGCCACGGCCGTGCTGGTGGCCGAGGCGCTGTCGATGTTCTGCGACGCGATCGAGTGGCCGCTGGGCGACTGGTACCGCACCGAGTGACTCACGCGCTTGTCCCCGTCCCCGGGCGCATCCCGGTGCGGCGTCAGCGCCTGGACGTGGGGACCAGTTCGTCGCGCACCCAGTCCCCCGCGCACCAGAGCAGGTAGGACGCGGCCAGGCAGACGACCGTCCATTCCCCCATGGCCCACAGGTGCCACGGGCTGCGCCACGCCGATCCGGCATCACGGTGTGCCACCAGCACCGCCCGAACCGGGGCACCCCAGACCGCGGCGAGCATCAACACGTAGGCGAACGTCTGGAAGGTTGTGGCGACCGCGCGGGCACGATCGATCGCCCGATCCTGTGGGGACCGGGGCGCGTTGCGGTTGACCACGCTCATCATCGACCTGGCCGATGGCGACGGCGTCATGACCGGTTCGGGCCGGTGCCGTCTCGGAGCCAGTCTGCCACGGCCGCACCCGGCGACGCAACGGGTCTCTCGGGTGGCGAGCGACGTATCCTGTCCCTCGCGCGCCCGTAGCTCAGTCCGGAGAGAGCAGCGGCCTTCTAATCCGCCGGTCGCAGGTTCAAATCCTGCCGGGCGCACTGCTCCGCTCGTCCCCATTCGATCAAAACCGCGACAACTTCCCGTCGAGAGGGTCGCGCCGCTGACGTGTCGTGCCCTGCTCGTGCCCCAAGCATGCCCTGGACCTGCACTCCAACCACCAGCCCGGACGCGGCGGTTGGACACATGAGGAGTGCCCGGACCACCCGAGTCGAGGTGCCAGGCCAGCCGTCCACACGGTCCGATCAGTCACGATCACTGCCGTCCTGGTCGTGACCCACACCCGTCGCCGCCGGGCGGATCGCTTCCAGACGCTCGGCCAGGTCCTCGCTCCGTCCCTCCATCACGGCGCTGCAAATGTTGAGGGTCACCGCCGCATCCGAATGGCCCAGGTGCTGCTGGACGTCCTTCACGCTCGCGCCCGCATCGATCAGCAACGTCGCCGCCGACTGCCGCAGCACGTGCGGGGTGTACTTCCCCAGCCCCAACGGGGCCGGATGATTGCACCTGGTCTCGATGCGCCTTCGACGTGGTCTTGGGCCGATCGCCCTGGGGGTGGGAGGCGGATGGTGCCGTCACCCGATCGCCTACGCTGCGCGGCTCCCAACACAACGGCTGGACGCAAGTGACCCCCACCACCACGACGCCACGACCCTCGGTCGTGCGCCCGATCGCGACCGCCGGCACCGCCCTGGTCGTGGCCGCGCTGCCGGTCTTCCTCGTCGGTGGGCTGGCCGTGCAGATCCGACGAGACCTCGGGTTCGGCGAGACCGCCCTGGGCGCCGCCGTGACCGGCGGGTTCCTCGTCAGCGCCGCGGTGGCCCCGCTGGTTGGACGGGCCACCGACCGACTGGGCGCACGGACGTCGGTCGCGGCCGGCTCCGCCCTGAGTGTCGTCGCACTCGTCGGCATCGGCGGGTTCGCCACGTCCTGGCTGCACATCGCCGTCCTGCTCGGCGTCGCGGGGCTGGGAATCGCCTTCACCGACCCGGGCCTGGCCATCCTGGTGTCCCGGTCTGTCCCGGACACGCGGCACGGACTGGCATTCGGCATCAAGGAGGCGGCGATCCCGACGGCCACGCTGGTCGCCGGCCTGGCGGTGCCCGGCGCCGCCACCACGTTCGGATGGCGCTGGGCATTCCTGCTGGCTGTCGTCCCGCTGGCCGCCCTGGGATGGCTGATGGCCCGCACCGACATGGACACCGATGCCCCGGCGAGGCGAGGGGCCGGACGTCGGGGCGGCGCGGCCGGGACAGGGGCCGCGAGCGCGGACGGCGACCACCACACCGGACCTGATGTGGCTGGCCACGCCACGCCGGTGCGCACCGATGGGGTGACGGTGGCAGCGCCGGTCGTTGACCCGCCTCCGCGCCGTGCCCTGCTGCTGATCGCGGCATCGGCCGCCGCCGGCAGCGCCGCGGCCAGTGGGATCAGCGTCTTCCTGACCGAGAGCGGCGTCGCGATGGGGCTGGGCGAGTCGGCGGCAGGCCTCCTGCTGGCGACTGGCAGCGTGGCCGGCATCGTGGCCAGGGTCGGGGCCGGGGTGCATGCCGACCGGGATCGTGGTCCCCGGTTGCACCTGATCGCGGCGATGCTCGCTGCTGGGGCCGTGACGATGGCCGTCGGCGCGCTGGGCACGACCCCGGCCCTGGTCGTGGGCACGGTCGGCGCATTCGCGGCCGGGTGGGGATGGTCGGGCCTGCTGTTCCTGTCCCTGGTGCGGCTCACACCGCACGCACCCGGTGCGGCAGCGGGCGTGGGCTTGGCCGGTCTGGGCGTGGGCAACGCGATCGGGCCGCTGGCGTTCGGCGCGACGGCCGCGGCAACCTCCTTCGCCACGGCCTGGCTCGTCGCGGCCGCCACGGCCGCCACGGGCGCCGTGCTGATGTTGGCGGCGCGGGCCCAACTCGACCCTTGACCGCGTCGGGCGAACGGCCGCAGACTGCCGGAAGGTCAGCTGAACGGGCTCTTCGGACGGTCCTGGAGCACGCCGTCAGCTCGCGATGGCGATCGACTCGAGCAGCGGGGCCGGATACCACCACACGAGGTCCTCGTGGATCGAGTCTTCGCCCGAGTCGTCGAGCACCAGGTCGTGGTAGCTGGCAGTGCCCTTGGAGGGGCAGTGCGTGCGCGTGTCCGACGGCCGCAGCAGGTCCATCCGGACGTCGGTCTTGGGGAGGTAGGAGCGGGTCGGCAGCCCGGTTTCGAGCAACATCCGTGGCTGGTGGCTGTCGGCGACGACGATCCCGTCGACCTCGACCTGCACGTGGCCGGAGGACTGCGGGACTGAGAGGGCCCCGGTGAGTGGTCCGGCTGGTGTTGGCCATCACACGGGGCTTACCTCACTGGTTAGCGATCCCGACCCCCAGACGTGACTCCGCAACGTCTTACCTGACGTCGTCAAGCCAATACCAATCAGAAAACTCAGCCCGAGTCCTAACAGTTGCTGCAGCACGCAGCGGGCGCGAAA
Source organism: Nitriliruptorales bacterium (assembly GCA_038233055.1). Taxonomy (GTDB): domain Bacteria; phylum Actinomycetota; class Nitriliruptoria; order Nitriliruptorales; family Nitriliruptoraceae; genus Salsipaludibacter. Next base: position 19,789 of record JBBSMS010000002.1, on the reverse strand, counting down.
ACCAAGCAAGTTCTTCGCCGGTGGCCAACACTGCCGATCGGCAGGCCACCCCGTCAAGCCCGGTGGAGTGGGCCACTGCGCCGATGGGCTGGCAGTCGCTCCATGGGACGATGCCACCACCCAGGTCTCTTGGGTAGGTAGGTGGAAGACCAACGGAAGTGAGCCCCGACGGCGTTCTGACTTCGCAGGCCACCCCGGCGGCAACCTCGACCTCGACCAGGTGGGGTGCGTCCGCGGGATCTAGGTCCTGGGCTCCATACGGAAGGCCGTCGAACTTGGCCTTCACGTTGGCTCGAGCGGTCACGACATCCGCGTTCAAGTACAACGCCGCGTGAGACTCCGGCGCGTTCCAGCGCCCGCCATGTCGGACGGAGTAGCTGGGATCCAGAGGATCGAGCCATTCTGGTTCGACAACTCGCTGGTAGATGCCCACAATGCCAGTGCTCTCCATCAAGCTGTCCGCGACCAGTCGAACGAGCTTTGAGTGATGTCCAGAAGTTCGTCGTGGTCGCCATCTCGAATCATCCCAAGCATGCTCCGGTTGCCGTATCGACGGGCTCGTTTCCTCGCAATGCCTGGGATCCTCTCCGGAACGAGGTAGTGCCGAAGCAGCGAGGCAACCTGGGCAGCCGTTGTCACCGTGGCCGAACGATCAGCAGGGATGCCCTCCGCCAGCCAGTGAGTCACGGCCTGACGGCTCACGCCGAAGATGCCACCAGCATCGGTGTAGGACAGGCCGAACGTCTCCAGGACCTCTTCCAGAGGGCTGTGCGCTCCGTCCACGATTCTGTCTACGACATGCTCAAATTGGCGTACTCCCTCGTCATTGACTTCGACCATGGGATCCAAGTGCCGTAGCGGTACACAGTTGCCCGGCCACTCAAGCTCCATGTGATCGGGCAGGATCCGTCGCAGGTCGCCGATAAGGGCAAGCGCCACGCTCAGGCCCAAGCGGTTGTCAACAACGCACGCGCGAAACGGCAGCGATACAGCTTCGCGTCGCGCCACGCGCGATACCCACCGCCGTTCGTCCGGTTGTCTGGCGATGTGCTCTGACAGGAACCCAGCCAGAGACAAGTAGTTTGATGCATACGACGTTGCTGCGCGTCGATCGCCCATGATGGCGTCTCGAAGCGTGGCATCCATCGCCTCAACCCATGGACTGAGCACCGCATCGCAGGCCTCTCGTGCCTCATCGAAACTGCCAAGAAGTTGGGCATATGTCATCGGGGCCTCCTTCCCACAGTGCAAGTAGATCGCAACCGCAAGCAAAACGCAACCTACATGGCGTTCATGCACTCCGGGCAGGCTTCGACAACCCTGACACCCGGTGCTGGCCGGAGCCAGACCACGTGGCGATATCCCTTTGGATCCCTGTAGGTGACGAGGGCCGGGACAGGAGTGGCGGTATCCCCGCCGATGGCTGGACCGGCAGGACCGGCAGGACCGCCTGCACCGCCTGAACCGTTCGGAGGTTGGTTCCGGTACCGCTCGACCGGCGGCCGGCGCCGACCAGATCGGACGGCCCCGAAGATTTCGTCCAACGGTGAACCGCACCGGGGGGTCCGTGCGAACACCCATGCGAGGTCGGCATCTCGTCGACCCACGGACAAGGGAGTTCCCATGATGGCAACCGTCACCACGACCACCAAGATGCTGCTGGCGCTCGTGGCCATGATCGCCGCGATGCTCGCGGTCAACGTGATGCCGGCCTCCGCTGCGCACTGCACCGACAACGGCGGCCCGGGCAACTCCGACTTCGCCGCCCACGTCCGCGCCAGCAACGGCCCGGGGGGCCACAACGAGGGCGACCACCAGGGCTGGAGCTCCTGCGAGTCCCAGGCCAAGAGCGGCGGCCGCTGAGCACCGCACCACCCTGCACCACCGACCGGGCCCGCCGACATGACGGGCCCGGTTCGTCGTCCAAGGGACCGGTCAGCCGGGGGCTTGCGGGCGAAACTGCACCACATCAGGGTCAACCGCCCGTCGGCCTCGATGTGCGCGGCGGTCTCGTTGCCGCTGCCGGTCATGTCGACGCAGGCGATCGTGGACGCGTCCACGACCCGCAGCGTGTCTGGCCTCGGCGCCAGCAACAACGCCCAGCGGCGGCGTCGGCACCACCAGCGCCCCCGGACCGCGCTACAGCACCGGCACGGACGAGGCGAACTCGCGCCGGAACAGGGCACGCACGGGCCCGGCGGGACCGTGGCGGTGACGAAGCACGTCCAGCCCGGTCGCCAACGCCAGGTCGGTGCAGGCGTCCGGGACCGACACCGACAGCCCGTCGACGCTGCGCTGGAGGTCGTCGAGGTGGACGACCTGTTCGACGATCCGCGTCACCAGGTAGTCCTCCAACCGGATCGACAAGCCCCCGATGACGGCCACCAGTTGGTCGGGGTCCTCGGTCGGGATCCGCCCGGCCAGGTCCGCCAGCCGGGCCCGCGCCGACCGGACGAGGTGCTCGTGGCCCCCGGCCCCGACGGCCGCCCCGCGGTTGCGGACCGCGACGTGGTCGTCGTCGCCCAGCGCATCAACGAGCGTGGCGAAGTACTCCCCCGCGCTCGCGACGTCCGCGTCCCCGCTGACCGGGTCGCCGGCGAGGTAGTCGCCCACCACCCACACGGCACCGCGGGCGAGGTGGCCGGCCAGGCTCGACACGGCCTGGTGCTCCAACACCGACGGCCGATCCCACGCCGCCGCGACGGCCGGGTCCGCCAGGGCCTCGACCACCGCACGGGCCCCGGCGACCCAGGCGTCGGCCACGGCCGAGCTGCCAGCCGAGCCAGCCGTGCCATCGGTGCCGCCGGCAGTCGCCGGGTCGTGCTCGCCGACCTGGTGCACCCACCGGGTCTCCTTCTGCCCGGGCGCGCGGACAAGTTCGGTGACCATCGCTGGCTCGCGGACGGCCAGGGCATCCAGCAGCGCGGACACCGCGTCCACGTCGGGGAAGTCGTGCAGCCGCTGGGTGCGGGTGCGCAGTTCGCCGGCGGTCTGGGCACCGCGCAGCAACAGCACCGCCAACACCGCCGTCTCCGCCTCGTCGACGTCCCACACGTCGGGCATCGCGTGGCGGAACTTCGTGACGCGGTCCCCCGGGTTGCGCACCGGGCGCGCCAGCCGCCGGTCGCGCAACGACAACAACGCCGACTCGACCTCCTGTTCGCCGACGTCCATCACCGGGTCGCGGCTGGTGGACTGGTTGCAGGCGTTGCGGAGGGCGTTGCGCGTCATCGGGTAGGCCCCAGGGGTCGTCGCCTCCTTCTCGACCAGGCAGCCCAGCACCCGGACCTCGACGGCCGACAGGTCCTGCGCCGCGTCGTCGGGCACGGTCACAACTCCCGAAGTCGTTGTTCGACGCGTTCGACCTTCGCGCTCAACTGACCGGTGTGGCCGGGGCGGATGTCGGCCTTGAGCACCAGCCCGACCCGCGACGACGTGGCCGCGACCGCCTCCACCGCCTGCTTGACGACCGCCATCACCTCGTCCCACTCCCCCTCGATGTTGGTGAACATCGCATTCGTCTCATGGGGCAACCCGGAGGCACGCACGACCCGGACGGCCTCGGCGACGCCCGCGGACACGGAGCCGTCGCCATCAGACGACGGGGAAATGCTGAAGGCCACGATCATGGCTGCCACGCTAGTGCCGTGGTGCGGACTCGACAGCCCGGCCGACGGTCACGGGCAGTCACCCGGCGAGGTGACGGTCGGTCACCCGGCGACGCCGTCGATCCACGTCGCCAGGTCGACGTCCTTGTCGGTGACCGAGGAGCCCTCGTCGTGGGTCACCAGCGACACCTCGACCGCGCCCCACGTCACCGTCATGTCCGGGTGATGGTTGCGGCGCTGGGCCTCCAGCGCGATCTGCACGGTCAGCGCCATCGCGGCGCCGTAGTCGTCGACCTCGAAGGTACGGCTGATGCCGTCCTCGCCGACCTCCCAGGCGGGCAGTTGCGTGCGGACGTCGTCGAGGTCCATCGGGGATTCCTTGTCGAGGTGGGCGGGCGTGTCCATCGTGGCGAGCCGACCGCCGGTGCGGCAATGGCAGGTCGGCCGAGACCAGCCGGGCCCGGTCAGCCGGGGGCGGCTCCGCCGGGGCGAGTCCGCCGGGGCGGGTCAGCCGCGGCCGTCCATCTCCTCGGCCAGTTCCTGGTCGATGCCGGCACGCTCGGCGCCGACCGTCGTGGAGTCGCCGTGGCCGGTGTGGACCGCGGTGTCGTCGGGTAGTGACAGCACCTGGTCCCGGATCGAGGCCAGGATCAACGGCTTGCTCGAGAACGACCGCCCGGTCGCGCCGGGACCACCCTGGAACAGGGTGTCGCCCGAGAACACCTGTCCCCCGTCGCCGTCGACCAGCACGCACGATCCGGGCGAGTGCCCGGGGGCGTGGCGCACCACCAGCGAGCCATCGGCGACGTCGATCTCGAGCCCATGGGACAGGTCGCCGTCGGGTTCGCGGTCGGGGTGGACGACGTCCCACAGCATCCGGTCCTCGGGATGGAGCCACACCGGTGCCTCGACCGCGTCGGCCAGGTCGGCCGCCGCGTTGACGTGGTCGTTGTGTCCGTGGGTGCACACGATCGCGACCACCGTCCGGTCGCCGATGGCGTCCACGATCGGGGCGGCGTCGTGGGGGGCGTCGACGACGATCACCTCGGTGTCATCACCGACCAGCCACACGTTGTTGGTGACGTCGAAGTCCTCGCCGTCCAGCGAGAAGACCCCGTCGACCTGCACGAGTTCGCGTGACATCATCCTCAGGCCCCCTCGCGCAGCGACACGACCGAGCGCAGGACCTCGCCGCGTTCCATCTTGTGGAAGGCCTCCTCGACCCCGTCGATGCCGATCACCTCGGAGACGAACCCGTCGAGGTCGAACCGGCCCTGCTGGTACAGCGACACCAGCATCGGGAAGTCGCGCTCGGGCAGGCAGTCGCCGTACCACGACGGCTTGAGCGCACCGCCGCGACCGAAGAAGTCGATCATCGGGATGTCGGGCAGTTCCATGTCGGGGGTCGGCACGCCGACCTGCACCACCGTGCCGGCGAGGTCGCGGGCGTAGAAGGCCTGCTTGAGCACGTCGGGGTGGCCGACTGCCTCGACGGCGATGTCGACGCCGTTGCCGCCGGTGAGGTCACGGATGGCCTCGACCGGGTCACCGACGCCGGCGTTGACGGTGTGGGTCGCGCCGAAGCCCCGCGCCCACTCGAGCTTGGTGTCGTCGAGGTCGACCGCGATGATGGTGTGCGCCCCGACCAGGGTCGCGCCGGCAATGGCCGCGTCGCCGACCCCGCCACAACCGAACACGGCGATCGAGTCGTTGCGGGTGACACCACCGGTGTTGACGGCGGCACCGAACCCGGCCATCACGCCACAGCCCAGCAGCCCGACGGCTTCCGGCCGCGATTCCGGCACCCTCGTGCACTGCCCAGCTGCCACCAGGGTCTGGTCCGCGAACGCACCGATGCCCAGCGCCGGCGACAACTCGGTGCCGTCGGTCATCGTCACCCTCTGGGTGGCGTTGTGGGTGTTGAAGCAGTTGCGGACCTCGCCCTTGCGGCATGCCCGGCACTCGCCGCACACGGCCCGCCAGTTGAGCACGACGAAGTCCCCGGGCGCGACGTTGGTCACGTCATCGCCGACCGATTCCACCACGCCCGCGGCCTCGTGGCCCAACAGGAACGGGAACTCGTCGTTGATCCCACCCTCGCGGTAGTGGAGGTCGGTGTGGCACACGCCGCAGGCCTGGACGGTCACCCGGGCCTCGCCCGGGCCCGGGTCGGGGACGACGATGTCGACCACCTCGACCGGTTCGCCCTTGGCGCGTGCGATGACACCCGTGACCGTGTTGGACATGAGTCGTGCTCCCTCGATGGCTGGTTGGGCCCTCCGACGGGCAGACCCACATCCAGCCTAACGACGGCCCGACCGGCCGGTCAGCCGGTGCTCCGGCGCCGAGAGGGTCAGCGGATCGGGATGAAGGTGTGCTCACCGCCGTACACGCGGACCTGGGTGCCGTTGGGCATCTGGTCCGCCAACCACAGGATGTCGGTGCGGGACACCCGGGTGCAGCCGTGGCTGGCCGGGTACGACGGCACGCTGTTGGACCCGTGGATGGCCCAGCCCTTGTAGAAGTACAGCGGGTCGTAGAGCGAGCCCAGGTCGGCCTCGCGCAGCCCGGTGATGCGACGCTCGATCACGAAGTCGCCGACCGGCGTCAGCGCGGTCGCGGTGTCGCCGTCCTTCTGGTCGTACTCCTCGCCGTTGCCACTGCTGGTCGGCATCGTCCGGATCCGCTCGCCGCCCTTGACGACGTGGATGACCTGAAGGGTGAGGTCGACCTCGATCCGATTGCCGTTGCCACCCTTGAGGGTCGGCGTGGTCGGCGCGGCCAGGTGCGCCGACGTCTGGGGCCCGAGCGAGCCGTCCGCCGAGATTCCCTCCACCTTCTGGAAGGCGGTCAGGGCGGAGCGGAACGAGTCGGTCGTCTTGCCGTCAACCTTGGCGCCGAAGTAACGGAGGTCGCGCAGGACTTCCTGCGCCGCCTTCACCGTCAGGACGCCGCCCTCGGGAGGTTCGTCGGCATCGCGGGTCGGTTCCGGGGGCGGTGGCGGCTTGGGCAGGGCATCGTCGGAGGCCAGCACGGCCTGGGTGTTCGGACCCACCTTGCCGTCGACCTGGAGGCCGTTGACCGCCTGGAAGTCCTTGACGGCCTCCAGGGTGAGCGGGCCAACGTCGCCGTCGATGCCGCCGGTGTAGTAGCCCAGGTCCTTGAGCACGGTCTGGACCCCGCGCGCCTTCTTCGCGGCCTCCTCGGCCTTCTTGCGTGTCTCTTCCTCCGCCGCGATCCGGGCCGCCTCCTCCTCCGCTGCCTTCTTGGCCGCGGCTTCTGCCTTCTTGGCCTCGGCTTCCTCGGCCGCCTTCTCCGCAGCCGCTTCCTCGGCCTTGCGCTCGGCCTCCTCGGCCGCCAGGTGCTCGGCCTCCGATGCCGCCTCCTCGGACGCGGCCTGCTCGGACGCGGCCTGCTCGGACGCGGCCTGTTCGGAGGCGGCCTGCTCGGACGCCGCCTGGGCAGCGGCCTCGGACCCGGCCCGGTCCTCCGACGCCGCGACGGCATCAGCGGTGCCGACCCCGTCGACGGCCGGTTGCTCGGCAGCCCGGGGTTCGACCTCGGTGGCCGTGGTCAACGGGGCACAGGCCGCCAGGAGCAGGGCCGCGGCCAACAGGCCGGGAAGGCGGCGCGAGGTGAACGACATGGGGGCGGGACCTCGGGGGGCTTGGGTGGCTCGAGTCGTGGGACGAGCGAGGATATCGAGCGCCGACGACCACGGTCGTTGCGCAGTCGACGACCGGGACGCGCGGACACCGTGGGGTGGGCCGAACTACAGGATCGGGGGCTGGTTCGGGCCACCGGGCACGAAGCTGTTGCGACCGCCGTGGAGCTTCACCTGGGTGCCGTCGGGCACGCGGTCGAACAACCACGAGGCGTCGGACCGTGGCAGTCGGACGCAGCCGTGGCTGGCGGGGTAGGCCGGCACGCCGTTGGAGCCGTGCAGGGCCCAGCCGTGGAAGAAGTACATCGGGTCGTACATGCCGCCGAGCGCACCTTCTCGCAGCCCGGCGATGCGACGCTGGATGATGAACGTGCCACGCGGGGTCAGGGCGTCGACCCCACCCACGCCGTCGACGTAGAAGGTCTCACCGCTGCCCGAACTGGCGTTCATGGTTCGCACGCGCGAACCGCCCTCGACGAGGTGCACGACCTGGCGGTCGAGGTCGACCTCGATGCGGGTGCTGTTGCCGCCGACAAGGCTCGGACTGCGCGGGGTCTGCAGGGCGGCCGCGGTGATCGGGCCCAGTTGGCCGTCGGCGGACAGGCCGTTCACCTTCGGGCGACGGCGCGTCGACGAGTGTGCATGTGGCACCCAAGGAGGATCGGGGGACGCCAAGAGTAAACGCGGCTGGCCGGCGATGCCGCGACGTGCGGCGGGGTCAGAAGTGACGACGGGGATTGCGGTCGATCCCGCCGACGGACACCCGCGACCGCTGGAGGTGCGCGAGCGTGTTCGCGGACCACCAACACCACAGCGCGAGTTCGGACACCATCACCGTGACCCCGAGGCCGAGGACGTTGTCGAGTGGCGGCAGTTGGCGCGCCGACAGCATCGCGGCGAACGACAACAGCGTCGTCCACCCCAACACGAAGGCGCCCATCATCAGCAGTCGGGCGACCACTCGGAAGATGATCTCCTGCACCCGCATCGTCATGCCACCGTGTCGGCGACTGGTCCCACCAACCTCGGGACCGGGTCTGTAGCCTAGGCAGCGACAACTGCAGACGCCAGCTCACACGGGAGAGATCGGGGCCGCTCGCGAAACGCGGCGGAACCCCGGCGCCGAAGGGGCAATCCACCTCCCACGAAACTCTCAGGCACCCGGACCGGGTGGGCGCGGCAACTCTGGAAAGTGGCCACCACGGTGGCCCGCCGACGGTGCAACTCGCCCCTCACACGTCAACGACGCGGGCGAGGAACCTCTCAGGCCCCACGATCGGGCGACCGACACGGGTGACGACAGAGCGGGAGGTCTCCGCGACGCGACGTCGCCGGACCCACCTGCCCCGGGAGCACCCATGGCCACCGACACCTCGCACGGCGACGACCTCCGTCGCACACCCCTGCACGACCACCACGTGGCGGCCGACGCCCGGATGGTCGACTTCGCCGGGTGGTCGATGCCGGTCAGCTACGACTCGGCGCTGGACGAACACCTCCACACCCGCGCCGCCGCCGGCCTGTTCGACGTCGGCCACATGCTGCCGATCGACCTGCTCGGCGACGGGGCTGCGGCCGCGCTGGAGGCACTGACGCCGTCGACGGTGACCTCGCTGACCCCGGGGCGCTCCCGGTACCTGGTGCTGACCAATGACCACGGCGGGGTCATCGACGACCTGATCGCCACCCGCGTGGCCGACGACCACGTGCGCGTGGTGGCCAACGCCGCCCGCGCCGACGTCGACCTCGACCACCTCACCACGGCCTCGCCCGACGACGTCGAGGTGCGGGCGCGTCCCGACCTGGGCGTGCTGGCCCTGCAGGGGCCCGCCGCCGCCGCCGTGCTGGCCGGACTGGGCGAGGACATCGACGACCTGCGCTTCCTGGACGGGCGACCGACCACGCTGGGCGACCCGGCCGGCGCGCCCGCCGACGCCTGGCTGTCGCGCGGGGGCTACACCGGGGAGGACGGCATCGAGGTCATCGCCGACGGCCCCACCCGGGTCCGGCTGGCCGACCTGGTGCTGGCCGATGACCGGGTCCGCTGGGTCGGCCTGGCCGCGCGCGACTCGCTGCGGTTGGAGGCCGGCCTGTGCCTGTACGGCAACGACCTCGACGAGGACACGACCCCGATCGAGGCCGGCCTGACCTGGACCATCCCGAAGGCCGCGAGACGCGCCCCGGCGTGCCCCGGCGGTGGCGTGCTGGCCGCCCAGGTCGCCGACGGCCCACCTCGCCGCCTGGTCGGCCTGGCCGTGACCGGTCGTCGACCCGTTCGGCCCGGGGCCGCGTTGTCCCGTGACGGCGACCCGGTCGGCGTGGTCAGTTCCGGTGGCTGGGGCGCCACCGTGGACGCTCCGGTCGCCATGGGCTACGTCGCCGGCGACCACCCGACCGGCACCGACCTGGTCGCCGACGTCCGGGGCCGCGACGTCGCGGTCACCGTCGTCGACCTGCCACACGTGCCCCACCAGTACCGCCGCTGATGCCACCCTCGCCGCCTGCCCGGCCCACCCCGGAGACCTCGATGACCGCCACCACCACCGCGCGCGACACCGACACCCCCACCGCCGTCCCCGACGGGTTCTCTCGTCGCCACATCGGCCCCGACCAGGCGGCGATCGCGACCATGCTGGACCGCCTGGGGCTCGAGTCGTTGGACGAGGTGATGACCTCGGCCCTGCCGGAGGGGATCGACCACCGCGGCCGCGGCCGCGGCACCCTGCCCGCCGCCCGCAGCGAGGCGGACGTGCTCGCCCTGTTGCGCGAACGGGCGGACGGGAACCGGCCCGGCACCCCCCTGATCGGGATGGGCTACCACCCCACCACCACGCCTGCGGTCATCCGGCGCAACGTGCTCGAGAATCCGGCCTGGTACACGGCCTACACGCCCTACCAGGCCGAGATCTCCCAGGGCCGGTTGGAGGCGCTGCTGCACTTCCAGACGATGGTCACCGACCTGACCGGACTGGACGTCGCCAACGCCTCGCTGCTGGACGAGGCCACCGCCGCCGCCGAGGCGGTCGGGTTGGCCCACCGCGCCCTGCGCGGCGCCCGTGACGTCGTCGCCGTGGACGTCGACGTCCATCCCCAGACCATGGCTGTTGTCCAGACCCGTGCTCGTGGACTGGACATCGAGGTCCGCCCGGTCGACCTCGATGCCGACGACCCGACCGACGCGCTGGCGGACGCGTTCGGCCTGGTCGTGCAGTACCCGGGCTCGTCCGGGCAGGTGCGCGACACCTCGGCGTGGACGTCCGCTGCCACGGAGGCCGGGGCGCTCGCGATCGCCGCCTGCGACCCGCTCGCCCTGGTGGTCCTGGAGGCACCCGGCGACATCGGGTTCGACATCGCGGTGGGATCGACCCAGCGCTTCGGCGTGCCGCTGTGGTACGGCGGGCCCCACGCCGGGTTCATCGCCGTGCGCGAGGCCCAGCGCCGGATCCTGCCCGGCCGCCTGGTCGGGGTGTCGGTGGACGCCGACGGCAACGCCGGGCTGCGGCTGGCGCTGCAGACCCGGGAACAGCACATCCGCCGCGAGCGCGCCACCTCCAACATCTGCACCGCCCAGTCGCTGCCGGCGATCGCCGCCGTGGCCTACGCCATCTTCCATGGCCCTGCCGGGTTGGCCGCCATCGCGCGCCGGGTCCACGACGCCACGACGGTGCTGGTCGCCCACCTCGAGGCGATGGGCCTGTCGGTCGAGACCATGCGCTGGTTCGACACGATCACGGTCGAGGTCGGCGACGCGGCGGCGGTCCACGCGGCCGCTCGCGCCGACGACCTGGAGTTTCGGGAGGTCGACGACACCCGGGTCGGGATCAGCTTCGGCGAGGGTGCCGGGGCCGCCCTGGTCGATCGGGTCGTGGCCGCGATCGCGACTGGACTGGGCCGCAACGTCCCCGGCGACGTCGTCATCCCGGCTTCGCCACTGGCAGACCTGCCCGAGCGCAACGTGCTCGCCCACGCGACCTTCAACGACCACCAGTCCGAGACCGAACTGATGCGGCTGCTGCGTCGCTGGTCGGACCGCGACCTCGCGCTGGACCGCACCATGATCCCGCTGGGGTCGTGCACGATGAAGCTCAACGCGGCGGCGGAGCTCGAACCGATCTCGTTCCCCGGGTTTGCCGACCTCCACCCGTTCGTCCCCCGCGAACGCGCGGCGGGCCTCCACGAGGTGATCCACGACCTGCAGACCTGGCTGGCCGAGCTGACCGGCTTCGCACGGGTGTCGCTGCAGCCCAACGCCGGGTCGCAGGGCGAGTTCGCCGGACTGGTCGCGATCAAGCGCTGGCACGAGGCCAACGGGGACGACGACCGCACAGTCGTGTTGATCCCCGCGTCCGCCCACGGCACCAACGCGGCCTCGGCGGCCATGGCCGGGATGGACGTCGAGGTGGTGGCCTGCGACGACGCGGGCAACGTCGACGTCGACGACCTGGCCGCTCGCTGCGAGGCCCACCGCGACGACCTCGCCGCCCTGATGGTGACCTACCCGTCGACCCACGGCGTGTTCGAGGACGCCATCACCGACGTGATCGACCTCGTCCACGACGCCGGCGGCCAGGTCTACCTCGACGGCGCCAACCTCAACGCGCTGGTCGGGTGGGTCCGCCCCGGCGACCTCGGTACCGACGTGGCCCACCTGAACCTGCACAAGACCTTCGCGATCCCGCACGGGGGCGGTGGCCCCGGAGTCGGCCCGATCGGGGTCGCAGACCACCTGGTCGACCACCTCCCCACCCATCCGGTCGTGGCCCCGTCGGTCGGTGACGCCGGCACCATCTCGGCCGCGCCGTGGGGGTCGGCCGGGATCCTGCCGATCTCGTGGGCCTACATCGCGATGATGGGGCGCGAGGGACTGCAGGCGGCCACGGCCGTTGCCGTGCTGTCCGCCAACGACCTCGCCGATCGCCTGTCGGCCGACTTCCCCGTCCTGTACCGGGGTGGCAACGGCCGGGTCGCGCACGAGTGCATCCTCGACCTCCGCGCCATCACCGCGGCCACCGGCGTGACCAACGAGGACGTCGCCAAGCGCCTGATCGACTTCGGCTTCCACGCGCCGACGATGTCGTTCCCGGTGCCGGGGACGTTGATGGTCGAACCGACCGAGTCCGAGTCGCTGGAGGAACTGGACCGGTTCGTGGCCGCCATGGCCACCATCCGCGCCGAGATTGAGGCCGTGGCCGACGACGAGATCGCGGTCGAGGACTCGCCGCTGCGCCACGCCCCGCACACGGTCGCCGCCATCACCGCCGACGACTGGGACCGGGCCTACCCGCGGTCGCAGGCGGGCTTCCCGGCTGGCCGTGATGCCGTCGGCCCCGGTGGTGTCGACAAGTACTGGCCCCCGATCGGCCGCATCGACAACGCCTCCGGCGACCGCAACCCCATCTGCGCCTGCCCACCCCTGACCGAATGGCAGGACCTGGTCTGATCTGAGGGGCCGGACCCCCGATCCGACCGGGCACGCCGTCAGCCGTCACGGTGGATGGGGAACCGACGGTCCTCCAGCAGGTCCAGCGGCCGATCCTCCAGGCACGCGAACACGATCCGGAAGGTGTTGACCGAGGTCAGGTCGTCGGGCACCTCGACGTCGTCGCAGGCCTGCGGCAACCGGATCGCGCTGAGGATCGAGAAGTACATGTCGTCGTCCAGCGTGACCCCGCCGTCCGTGTCGTAGTCGATGCCCAGTCGAGGTCCGTGGTCGCCCTGGATCACGATGACCGGGTCCGGGTCGACCGCCAGGATCTCCTCGATGGACTGCTGGAGGCGCCGGTCGAGGCAGGCCACGGCGTCGCCGTACTCGAGCCCGTCCCCCCACGCCGACAATTCCATGTCCACGTCGCGCACCCCGCAGTCGGCGTCGCGCAGCAACGGCGGGTGCGGGTTGAGCAGGTGGATGAAGTTCCAGGTCGGGCGGTCCTCCGGCTGGTTGGCCAGGACCCGGCGGGTCACCCACAGCGGGTCGTTGGCAGTGGCGACAGCGGCCGCCGAGGAGTCGTCCACGACCACGTCGACCAGCGGCGTCATGGACGCCAACGCCACCGTCGTGTCGTCCACCGGCCCGTTGCCACCCAGGCACCAGTCCTCGCGCCCCGAGCAGCGGCTGCCGCTCCACAGCCCGGGCCAGACGTGCAGGTAGGCGTAGTCGTTGGCCAGGAAGATGTCGGCGGTGCGGTTGTCGCCCTGGAGGCGGTCGAAGAACGGGTCGGGGAACGGTTCCTCACGTCCCTCGTATCCGTAGTCCATCTCCAGCGTCGACGACACCGACAGATTCGTGAACGGGTAGTTGGACATGGCGTGCTCGGACACCCGGAAGCCGTCGGCGCGCAGAGCGGCGAGGAACGGGTCCGGGTCGAACCCGGTGCGCTCGCGCAGGAAGCCCGGACCAGCGTGCCCGTCGAGGACGAAGAAGTACACGTTCGGGGTGCGGGCCAGCGTCGGCAGGTCCTCGCCCATGCCGTCGTGAAGGTCCGGCTCCGCGTCGCCGGCCATGGCCGGTGGAGCCGCGGTCGCCAACACCAGTTGGACGACGGGTTGGAGCAGCAGCGCCGGCCCCAGGATCGCCACGAACACCTGCACGCCGTGGCGCCGGGCCAGCCACCACGCCAGCGCCGCCACGACCACGGCCACGATCACCCACCACGCGGTGTCGGGCAGGAGCCAGCCCCAACGCTCGTCCACAGCCTCGTTCAGGGCCTCGTTCAGGGCGGTCGTGGCCGGGAACCGGAAGGCCAGCACCAGCAGCGCCACCACCACGACGGCGGCCCGACGCGCCGTGGCGGGCCCACGCAACCGGGCCACGGAGACCATGACCAGCCCCAGCGCGGCGGTGATGGCGAACCAGGCGGCGACCGTGCCCAGTTGCACGGGTTCGCCGAGGTTCGCGGCCAGCAGGCCCAGCCCGGGCAGCGCGGCGACCGCCACCACGGACAGCGCCAACGGCCACACTCGGGTCGGGCGCGCTGGCTCTCGAGCGGTCGCGTCCATGCCAGCCTGCACTCGGTCCTGCATTCTGGCCTGCACTCTGGCCTGCACTCTGGCCTGCACTCTGGCCACGACTGTCCCTCCGGGTCCGGGCACGCGTGGGACGACGCGGACGGTACCGAGGTTGCACGGTGCGAGGAAACTGCGCGACGGGCGGGCACCGTGGCGGTCGACCGGTCAGGACTGGTCGGTCAGTCCCGCACCCGGATCGACAGGCAGGTCACGCAGCCCTCGAGTTTCTCGTACTCCGTCAGGTCGACGGTGACGACGTCCAGGCCGCGGTCGCGCAGCAGGTCGGCGGTGACCGGGGCGCTGCTGGACAGCACCACGGTCTCGGGGTCGAGCACGACCACGTGGGACCCGGCCTCCTCGGGCACGGCGAGGAAGGTCGGGAAGGCCGACGGGTCGTCGACCACCGGCTCGTGGCCGATCACGGTGCCGTCCGGCAGGGCGGTGACGGCGGACTTGAGGTGCAGCACTCGTGTGGTCGGCACGGCGTGGACCTTGTACCGGCGTGGACCCAGCAGGTTGCGCAGGGCCGTGATCGCGACGAGGTTCGTGCGCCCGCCCCAGCCGACCCAGACGTCACGACCGACCTTCAGCACGTCGCCACCATCCAGGGTGGCGTCACGCGGCAGGGTCTCGATCGTGACCCCGAGGTGCTTCAGGGCTTGCTCGGTCCCGTCCACCTCGGCCGTCCGCGAGCGGGCCCCCGGCCGGGCCAGCACCGCAAGGTCGCCGAACACGACCGCGGTGTCCTCGACGAAGACCGCGTCCGGACAGTCGTCGGCGGCGTCGACCTCGACGATCGACCAGCCCACCGCCGCCAGGGCCTCGACATAGCCTTCCCACTGTCGACGAGCCAGGTCGACGTCGACCGGCACACGCTCGACGTGGGTGACCAGCCCCTCGTCCAGGCGGGGGCCGGGTCGGCGGACCAGGGCAGTGACCATGACCCCATCATGCCGCACCTCGACCGCCCCCGCCGCCGAACGCTCCCCACACGCCCCGCTTCCCGGAGGACACGATGGATCCTCGAACTCCTCGCACCCCTCCCACGCCGAGTCGCTGGTGAGCGTCGACGCCTCCACCCGAACCGAGGACCAGGTCACGGCGGCCACCCGACGACTGATCGGTGGCCTGAGCCTGACCAAGGTCGGCGACCGGGTCGTCGACCCCAAGACCGTGCTGGCCTGGTTCCTCGAAACGGCCGGGGCACCGGTTGCACTGACCGGACTGCTGGTCCCGATCCGCGAGTCCGGGGCACTGCTCCCCCAGGCCGCCATCTCGCCGTGGGTCGCCCGCCACGAGCGACGGACCCACGTCTGGATCATCGGCGCGGTCGGCCAGGCCCTGGCGGCCTCGGGCATGGCGGCGGTGGCCGCGACCATGTCGGGCCTGGTCGCCGGGGTCGCGATCCTGGTCCTGTTGACGATCTTCGCCCTGGCCCGGTCGCTGTGCAGCCTCAGCATCAAGGACGTCATGGGCCGCACCATCCCCGCGGGCCGACGAGGCCGCGTCACGGGCTGGTCCGACTCGGCGTCGGGACTGGTGGCGCTGACCGTCGGCCTGGCGCTGCGCCAGGTCGACGGCGCACCGGCCACGACCTTTGCGTGGCTGCTGGGCGGCGGGGCGGTGATGTGGGTGCTGGCAGTGTCCGTGCTCGGGAGCATCGACGAGCCGGCCGCGACCGAGGACGACCGCAACATCGAGTCGATGCGCGACGCCGTCGGGCTGTTGCGCCACGACGAGGACTTCCGCCACTTCGTCGTCGCGCGCACGCTGCTGCTGGCTTCGGCGCTGACCCCGCCGTTCGTGGTGTCGTTGGCCGTGTCGGCGACCGGCAGCGAGATCGCGGGACTGGGTCCGTTCGTGGTCGCCGCCGGGTTGGCGTCGCTGCTGGGGGGACGGACGTGGGGACGCTTCGCGGACCGGTCGAGCCGCGGGGTGATGGCCGCGGCCGCCGGGACCGCGTCGGCGGTCGTGCTGATCGTGGTCGCGGTCTCGATCGTGGGCGCCGACACGCTGTGGCCGTGGGTCGTGCTCTACTTCGTCCTGTCGCTGATCCACACCGGGGCGCGCGTGGGGCGGTCGACCTACGTGGTGGAACTGGGCGACCGGGGCGCCCGGACCAGTTACGTCGCGGTCTCCAACACCGTCATGGGCCTGCTGCTGCTGGCAGTCGGCGCGATCACCTCGCTGCTGGCCCTGCTGGGCACGGAGGTCGCCCTGGTCGCCCTCGCACTGCTCGGGGCCGCCGGCGTGCCGGTGTCGCTGCGCCTGCCCGAGACCGGCATCGGCGCCGACTGACCCCTGGGGCGGGCGGCCACGTCGTCCGCGGACCGGGGTCGGTGCCCGCCGCCCGACCCCGCCCGTAGGGTGGCCACGTCGTCACAACCGGACGTGGGAGGACGAGGAGTGTCGTGTTGCCATGCCGACGAGTACTCATCGCTGTTCGGCGGGGGCGAGGCCACCATCCGGTCGTGGGCGTTCCGCAGGTTCGGGCTTCACGGCTCGGCGCGCTCCGCGGCCGACATGGCCGCGGAAGCTGGCGATCCCGCGGCCACGCTGCTGGAGGTCGGTGGCGGGCTGGGCGAGATCCAGGTCCTACTGTTGGAGGCCGACCGGGCGGCCACGTCGACCAATGTCGACCTGTCGACCGGGTGGGAACGGCGCGCCCACGACCTGCTCGTCGGTCGCGGGCTGGCCGACCGGGTGGACCGTCGCATCGGTGACGTGGTCGACGACGTCGAGGACCTGCCGGCGGTGGATCTGGTCGTGGCCCACCGGGTGCTGTGCTGCTACCCCCACTGGGACCGGATGGTGGACGCGTTCGTCGCGCTGACCCGCCGCCGGTTGGTGATCACCCTGCCGGTCGATCGCCGCCGGACCCGTGCGTTCGCCGCGGTCGGCAACCGCGTACTCGCTCGTCGTGGCGAGTTCCGCATCCACGTCCATCCGGTGGGCGCCGTCCTCGAGCGGTTCGCCGACCACGGCCTGCAGGTCGTCGGCGACGACGTCGGGCTGGCCTGGCGCACGATCGCGCTGGAGCCGGCCCCGTCGCCCGCGGCCTGACCACCATGGCCGCCACGGACCCCGAACTGGTCATCGAGCGCGTGCTCGCCACCGTGGAACACGTCCCTGCGGGTCGCGTCGTGGCCTACGGCGACATCGCCGACCTGGTTGGTACCAGCCCGCGCCGGGTCGGCGCCATCATGCGCAGCCACGGCCGGTTCGTCCCGTGGTGGCGCGTGACCAGCCATGTCGGCGACCCGCCGACGCACCTCCGTCAACGCGTCTGGCCCCACTGGGACGACGAGGGCATCGAGCGCAAACCCAACGGCCTGGGCTGTCGGATCGCCGAGTACCGGGCCGACCTGGACGACCTGGCCACAAGGATCCCACGACTCGACTGATCATCCGATGACCGTGGCCGGGGCCGCGGTCACCCGGACGCGCCCCGCAGCAGCAGCCCGGCCAGCACGGCGACCAGGACGAACACGACGGGCACCCCCAGCACCAGCAGCAGCACGAGGACCCAGCGAGGCATCGGCCGTCCCGTCCTGGCGGCGCGCCACACGACGCCCACCAGCGGCAGGGCGAGGAACGTGACGCCGTGCAGGATGCCCATCACGAGCAGCAGCAAGCCGACCCGTTCCAACGAGTGGTCCAGCTGCGTCGCGAGGCTGGCGCCCACCATGATCGGCCGCCACTCGACGGTCATGATCGTCAGGCCCACGAACACCAGGTTCCAGGCGAGGTCGAGCAGGGGCGCGATCGCCGTGGCCCCGCGCGGCGATCCGCCGGCGGCAGCCTCCAGGAAGTCACGCCCGGCCCCGTCGAGCAGGGGTCGCAGCCCGAGGACGAGCGCCAGCATCACAACGGTCTCGTGCACCTCGAGCCAGCGCCAGTCGAGGACCCACGCCCCGGCTGCCCCCCGCTGGAGGACCGCGAGCCCGACGATCACGGCGACCGTCGCCACCGCCACGGCCAGCCGCCGCCGTCGACCGCGACGCGCCTCGTCCTGCGCGATCGCCGTCACCAGTCGATCGAACAGGTCGGCCGCAGGAGGCTCGACGAGTTCGTCGAACGCCCGGTGGATCCGGTCGTCGACCGCCTGCTGGTGCTCACGGGGTTCAGCCACCCTCGCCTCCCAGTCGTTGCCGGAGAGTGTCCGTATCGCGGATGCGGTGGCGAGCGCGGTGGAACCGGATGAAGGCTTCCTGCACCAGGTCCTCGGCGGCGTTGCGATCGTCGGTGAAGATGCGGGCGAGGCGCACCAGCGCCACCCCCTCGTCCCGGAAGAGCCGTTCGACGGTGGGGGCAGCGGGCGCGGTGGTCGACGCTGCGACCTTTGCTGCCCCCGCCCCCGCTCCCGCCATCCGCTCACCGTCCTAGTAAGGGGGGTAGTGGTTGCAAGGAGCATCCTCCTGGAGGATGTTCGGGCTTGGTGTCCCAACCACTACCAGGAGGATGTCCATGAACAACGATAACAGTGTGCTGTCCCGTGGCGATGTGCGCCGCAACAATCACCGTCGGCGGCTGCGTGAGATCGTGGCGCCGGGTCGGGCGATCGTGGCGATCGATTTGGCCGAGCAGGTGCAGGAGGTCGTGGTGTGTGATCACGACAACGTGGTGCTGGCGCGTCGGACCAAGAAGTCCACGCGGGCGTGGGAGCTGGGGCCCACGCTGGTGTGGGCCCGCCGGCGGGCCCGTTCGGCCGGGTTTGACGATGTCGTGGTCGGTTGTGAGCCGACCGGTCACCGCTGGCGGGTCATCGCCGAGCTGTGCGACGGCCTCGGCGTCGAGGTGGTGTGTGTCCAGCCGTTGCTGGTCCATCGTGAACGTGAACGTGACGATCTGACCCAGGACCGGTCCGATGCCCGCGACGCGGTGTTGATCGCGTCGTTGGTAGCCCAGTTGCGGTGCTATGTGCCCGAGCGTGCCACCGCGACCTGGGCCCGGCTGCGTCATCTCGGGGCGCGTCGTGATGGACTGATCGTGTCCGCGGGTGGCTGCCGTCAGCAACTGGCTGACCTGCTCGGATGTGGGTGGCCGGCGGTGTTGGACACCGCGGCCGACCCAACCGAGTCGGCCACGTGGCAGGCGGCCCTCACGGTGGTCTGTGATCGCGTCGAAGGTGGTGACCTGGCCGGGCTACGGACCGGGTGGCGGCGTGACCGCTACGCCCACGCGGTGCGCCGGGCCGTGACCGACCGGGGCGGCCAACGGGTGTGCTGGCGCATCGCGTATGCCGTCTGGGATGCCCTGGCCGATGCGTCCGGAGTCCCGTCCCAGCGCCACGGTGCGCTGGAACGCGTCGGGCTGGTGCTGGCCGACCTCGATCACGCCCGTACCGAACTGGTCGATGTGGAAACCCGCATGGTCGGTGTGCTCGACGAGCTCGACCTCACCGACCTGGTC
Organism: Nitriliruptorales bacterium; assembly: GCA_038233055.1. GTDB lineage: Bacteria > Actinomycetota > Nitriliruptoria > Nitriliruptorales > Nitriliruptoraceae > Salsipaludibacter. The sequence continues at coordinate 100 of JBBSMS010000002.1, read as the reverse complement.
ACCTCCATCGATGGGCTGTCAGCCGTCGGTGCGGCCGCGATCCTGGCCGAAACCGGTGACCTGGACCGGTTTCCGTCGGCCCGGTCGGTAGTCAAACACG
>JBBSMS010000001.1:0-89792 GCA_038233055.1 Nitriliruptorales bacterium | reverse complement strand
GTAGCGATCGTTGAGCACCGCCAGCGTCTGTGGCGAGACCGGCTTGTCACCCGCCAGCGCCTGGATCGGGTCGCCCGGGACCGAGAAGACCATGTAGAAGATGAGAAACGTGGCCCCGAAGAACACCGGGATGAACTGCAGGAGCCTTCGGATGATGTAGCGGAACATGCAGCCTCCCAGGTCACTGCCCGTGAGCCTAGACGGAGATGGAGACGCGGACACCCATCCGTCGGATGAGCATGTTCCGTGACGACACATCGTTCGCAGAGCGCAACGTCCCCGACACACAACCCCGCAGTTGGCGGGGCCAACACAACGGTGGAGGGGAGCAGGTTTCCCTGCTCCCCTCCACCGTCAGGTCGTGCTCAGCCGATCAGTTCCAGCTGGCTGCCAGCTCCAGGTCGATCGGGAACCCGAGGTAGTTGAACGACGATGTCGCCTCCTCGGAGTAGCGGTCCCCGAACTCGTCCTTGGCCGCGGTGATCTCGGCCAGCGGGATCTGGTCCATGATGTCCAACGAACCGGAGCGCAGGTCGTTGTACCCCGTGGTGTCCTCCGCATAGATCTGGTAGGTCAGCGCGTCGATCTTCGCCGCCTCACCGCCGTAGTCCGGGTAGACCTCGGTGGCGATCTGTTCGTTGTGCGCCCAACCCCCACCCTCGGGGATCATGAACGGACCGTTGCCGACCGGTGCCTCGCCCCAGGCGCTGAGGGCATCGGTGCCCTCATCAGACGCGGCGAAGAACGACTCCGGCAGCGGGTCGAAGGCGTTGTAGAGCATGACCAGCGGCAACTGCGGGAACGACTCGGTCAACGAGACCTTGATCGTGGAGTCGTCCACGGCCTCGAACCCGGCCACCTCGTTGGTGCTGGGCGGCTGGTTCTCGCAGTCAGGCAGCTCCTCGCCAACCTCGGCGGCGGCCTCGGCATCGACGTCCTCCTGGGTGGCCTCACGGGTCCCACAGGTCGAGACGTCGTCGAAGCCCTCGGCCCCGAGCAGGCTGAAGAAGTAACTGTTGGCTGCGGCGTTGGGTCCGTAGGAGCCCCAGTTCCAGGCGTCCACGAACGACGACGCCGTGACGGGCGACCCGTCGTGGAACGTCCAACCATCCTTCAGGTTGATCGTGAACTCGGTCGAATCCTCGTTGGACTCAAAGCCTTCGGCGACGTCGTCGAAGACGATCTCGCCGGACTCCTTGTCGAGGCTCCACAGCCCCGAGAACAGGCCCCCTACCACCTCGGAGCCACATGTCTCGTTGGTCATCGACCCCCACAGCGAGTTCTGCGGCTCACAGATGTACATGGACACCTGGCCGTCGCCGTCCTCGTCGGTCACCTGCGTGGCCTTGAGGCCCTGGAACGCGTCGAACTCGACGTTGGCGACGTTCTCGGAGTGCACGGTCTGGAGCAGGCCGAAGAACATCGGCGAGATCGGCACCTCTTCGCACAGGATGTCACCGGCGGCCTGGTAGTCGTCGATCGAGTCCTCCAGCGACTTGGAGTCACCGGCCGCGACTGCGGCGTCGAAGTCCTCGTTGCTGAACCCGGTGGCGTTGGACGAACCAGCCGTGGCGTGGAGCGGACCCAGGAAGTTGCCCGGGGACGGGTAGTCCTGCAGCCATCCGAGGCGGAACGGACCGTCGACCTCACCGTTGTCCAGCTTGTCGAGGTAGTCACCGAAGAGCAGCGACTCGAACTGGGGCTGGCTGGTCAGACCGAGGTTGTTCGTCAGCTGGTTGGCCACCGCCTCGACCCACTCCTCGTGGCCGGAACCCGAGTTGAACCAGAAGGTGATGGGGCCGACGTCGCCGCCAGCCTCGTCCCACAGGGCCTTGGCCTCCTCCGGGTTGTACTGCAGGTTCGGGCAGAAATCAGCGCCGCGATACCCGGGGTACAGGCTCGGCCAGAAGTCATCGCCGACGGTACGTGAACCCTGGAAGATGACGTCAACGATCTCCTGCCGGTTGATCGCCATCGACACGGCGCGGCGACGATTGACGTCGCTCCAGTCGTACCCGTCAGCCGGCGCGGCGGTCCCGGCCCCGGTCGGGGTTTCGGAGGCCATGTCCGAGCCGGAGGACGTCGGCTCGGAGGCCATGTCCGAGCTGGAGGACGTCGGCTCGGACATGGTGTCCGGAGCGGTCTCGGTGTCGGTTTCGGTGGGCTGGGCATCGTCGCCGCCGCACGCGGCGAGGACGAGGGCACTCACCGCGAGGGCGCCGACGAGGCGCCGCATCTTTGGTGTGTTCATCTAGTGCGTCCTTGTTGTAGAGGTCGGGTCCTACGATCACAGTAGGAGCCATGTGGAAACCATACCGACGACGTGAGAGGATTGTCCGATCACGTGTTCGCTTGCCGGACGCCGGTACCTCGGAATCAGGGCGGTTCCTCGGCCGAAGGCTAGCGGATGGGGGTCAATCGGCAGCAGGGGCACGCGGTGTTCGCTGGCGCGCGCTTACCGCACGTCAGCTGGGTGCGGTCAGATCCTCAGGACGGCCACGCCCGGCAGGTCCGTGCCCTCGAGCAGTTCCAGTGCAGCACCGCCGCCCGTCGAGACATGGTCCACCCGGTCGGCCAGGCCCATGCTGCGGATGGCCGCGGCGGAGTCGCCACCGCCCACGACCGTGAACGCGTCCGTCGCGGCCATGGCGTCGGCGACCCCGCGGGTCCCGGCCGCGAACGCCTCCCACTCGAACACGCCCATCGGCCCGTTCCAGAACACCTGTGCGGCGTCGCCGACGGCCGTGGCGATCGCGGCCGTCGTGGCCGGGCCGATGTCGAGGCCTATCTGGTCGTCGGGCATGTCGTCGGCGTCCACGGTCGTGGCGGGGGCATGTGCGTCGAACTCGGGTGCCACGACCACGTCGGTGGGCAGGATCACCTCCACTCCCCGGTCTCGGGCCGCAGCCACCAGACCGGCGACGGCGTCGACCTGGTCGTGTTCGACCCGGGACGTCCCGATAGACAGCCCCTGCGACGCCAGGAAGGTGAAGCACATCGCGCCGCCGACCGCCAGGACGTCGACCTTCCCGAGCAGGTTGTCGAGTACGCCGAGTTTGTCGCTGACCTTGGCGCCGCCGAGGATCGCGACATAGGGCGACTTCGGGTCCTCGAGCAGCCCGCCCAGCACCTCCACCTCGCGCAGCAGCAGGTGCCCGGCCACACCGCGCCGACGATGTGGCAGGCCGACGATGGAGGCATGGGCGCGGTGGGCCGCCCCGAAGGCGTCCCCGACGTAGACGTCGCAGAGCTCGGCCAATGCGTCGGCGAAGTCGGGGTCGTCGGCCTTCTCCCCCGGGTCGAAGCGGAGGTTCTCGAGCAGCACGACGTTCCCCTCCCCGAGCGCGTCCACACGGGCCCGTGCGTCGTCGCCGACCACGTCGGTGGCCAACGGCACGTTCCGGCCCATCAGCTCGGACAGGTGACGGGCGACCGGGGCCAACGAGTACTGCGGGTCCACCCTGCCCCCGGGGCGACCGAGGTGCGACGCCATGACGACGCGTGCACCGCGGTCCAGCAGGTCGCGCAGGGTCGGCAGCGCCGATTGCAGTCGCAGGTCGTCGACGACCTCGCCGTCCTCGAGCGGGGCGTTGAGGTCGGCGCGCAGGAACACGCGTCGTCCGGCGACATCGAGGGCGTCGATGCCGGGGAGGTCCGCCGTGGTCACAGCGACTGGCCCACGTAGGTGGCCACGGCACGGATCCCAGACCCGTCGTGGCGTGCGGCGACCATCACAAGGACTCACCCACGAAGGTGGTCAGGTCGACCAGCCGGTTGGAGTAGCCCCACTCGTTGTCGTACCAGCCCATGACCTTGACGAGGTTGCCCATCGCGATGGTCGACGGTGCGTCGAAGACGCACGAGTGCGGGTTGCCGACGATGTCGATCGACACCAGTGGCTCCTCGGAGTACTGCAGGATGCCCTCCAGCGCTCCCTCCGAGGCTGCCTCGAAGGCCGCGTTGACCTCCTCGGTGGTCACGTCCCGGCCCACGACCACGGTCAGGTCGGTGATCGACCCGTCCGGCGTCGGCACCCGCAGGGCGCCGCCGTCGAGCTTGCCCTCGACCCCCGGGTAGACCAGCGCGGCCGCACGGGCGGCACCGGTCGTGGTCGGGATGATCGACAGGGCCGCGGCGCGGGCCCGGCGCGGGTCCTTGTGGGGCGCGTCGATGATGTTCTGGTCACCCGTGTAGGCGTGGATGGTGGTCATCAGTCCGCGCTCGATGCCGAACGCCTCGTCCAGCACCTTGGCCATGGGGACCACGGAGTTGGTCGTGCAGGAGGCATTCGAGATGATGTGGTGGTTGTCCGGGTCGTAGTCACCCTCGTTGGCGCCCATCACCAGCGTGACATCGGGGTTCTTGGCCGGCGCCGAGATGATGACCTTCCTGGCGCCGTTGGCGAGGTGCTTGCCCGCGCCGTCGCGGTCGGTGAAGAAGCCGGTCGACTCGATCACGACGTCGACGTCACCCCAGTCGAGGTCGGCCGGGTCGCGCTCGGCCGACACCGTGAGTTCGTCGCCGTCCACGACCAGGCCACCGTCGCTGGCCTCGACGGTGCCCGGGTAGGCCCCGTGCACCGAGTCCCGCTTGAGCAGCAGCGCCAGCGTGGTGTTGTCGGTCAGGTCGTTGACGCCGACGAAATCGATGTCGGCACCCGTCTGCTTGGCGGCGCGGAAGTAGTTGCGGCCGATGCGGCCGAAGCCGTTGATGGCGACGCGAAGGCCCATGGGGGAACTCCTGCTGGTGGAAGGTCGTCGGGGTGGAGGTCGAGTGGCGCGGTGTCGGCGAGGTCGGTGGTGCTCGGGTCGACCCTAGCGACCCGGCCCGGCGCCACGAGGCCCGGCCGTCCGCCGATCGCCCACCTGCACGCGGACCGCCGTGATCCGGGCGTCGTCTCGACGGGACGGACTGCCAACTAGGCCATCGGGTCGGCCAACGACCCGGTCTCGGCGTGGCGCCGGGCGAGTTCGCGCAGGCGGGCCAGCCGACGGTGGACCGTCGACTTCGCCAACGGGGGGTCGACGAGGGCCCCGAGGTCGGACAGCGAGGCGCTCGGGTTGACCAGCCGGGCCAACCCGACGGCTCGCAGGTCGTCGGGAAGCACGTCCCATCCCACCGCGTCGACCAGGCCCTGCAAGGCCTCGACCTGGTCGTGCGCGGCGTCGACGGAGCGGGCGACGTTCGCGGCGTCGGCGTTGGCCAGGCGGGTCGCGCGATTGCGCAGTTGGCGCAGGTCGTGGTGGCGCTGGTGTGCGGCGGCCGCCACGGGCGCCCCGGCCCCGGCCAGGATGGCGATCACGTCGGCCCGTGCCTTGACGACGACCCGGTCGCGCTCCTCGTCGGCGCGGCCGGCGTGACCGGCGTCCCGCAGCAGGTCGGCCAGGTCCAGGGTGGCCGGGGTCGACGGCAGTCGGATCTCGAGGTGGGCCTCGCGCCGGGGCGACGACACCGAACCGGCGGCCAGCAGCGCGGCCCGGACCGTGGCCCACGGCGCGTTCGACGCGTTCGCCGGCAGGCCCGCGACCGGTGCGCCCGTGTCGGTGACCACGCCCAGGTCCCACAGGGTGGCTGCGCGGAACGTCGTCGCCCACTCGATCTTGCGGCGCAGGCCCCCGGCGGCCCGCATCGCCACCTCCGGCCGCGGCAGCCCGACAGCCGCCGCCAGCGCCACGGCCCGACGCACGACTGCTCCCGACGTCGACGAGATGGCCACCTCGGTGACCATCCCGTGGTCGGTGCCGCGGCGGCGCCAGGTCCCGCCGACCCGGGCGAGGACGGCCAGTTCCACGCCCGGGTCCACGATCGGGGCGGTGTTCAGTTCCTGGCGGACGGAGACGATGTCGGGGTCGTCGGACACCTCACGACCCGCCCGACGGTGATGGGTGGCCGGGTTCGAGGTCACTGGGCTCCGGGCTCGGTCCGGACGAGTCGGTGCCGACCGGGCTCGCGTCGGCCCGGTCAGGCCGCCCGATGGGCGACGCCCCGGAGGACGAGATCGACGCTGCCGAAGGCGACCCGACGAGCAGGAGGTCCAGCACCGCGGCCAGTGCGGTGGCCTCGTGGCCACCCGTGTCGTCCGCGATCCGGGCCGTGACCACCCGGTCGATGCGCGGATGGGACGTGATCGGTGCGAGCGCGGGCGCGACGCGGTCGTGGGGCTGGGAGTTGGCGACCAGCACGTCCAGCCGCAGCCCCGCGGGCAGGTGGGCGAAGAGCACGTCGAGGTGGTCGGCCAGGTCCATCCCGGTGGTCTCGCCCGGCTGCTCGCGGATGTTGGCGACCAGGATGGTCGTCGCGGACGTCTCGGCCAGCGCGTCCGCCATTCCCGCCAGCAGCAGCGGGGGCAGCAGGGACGTGAAGAGCGAGCCGGGGCCGAGCACGACGGCGTCGGCTTCCCGCACGGCCTGCAAGGCCCCCGGTGCCGCCGGAACGCCGGGTGGATCGAGCCGCACACGTTGGAGCCCGGACGTGCCGGTGATCGCCTTCTGGCCGTGGACCCGGCTCCCGTCGCGCAGGTCCGCGTCCAGGTCGACCGGTTCCAGCGCTGCCGGCACGACCCGGCCACGGGTCCCGAAGACGCCCCCCAACACCTCCAGTCCGCGTTCGAGGTCACCGCCGTGGATCTCGGCGGCGGCAAGCAGCAGGAGGTTCCCCAAGGCATGACCAGCCAGTTCCCCGGATGGGAACCGGTGTTCCAACAGGTGCCGCGAGACCGGGTCCCGCACCAGCGTGGACAGGGCCCGTCGCAGGTCGCCCGGCGGTGCCCCGCCGTAGTCCCGCCGCAGGCGGCCGGACGAGCCCCCGTCGTCGGCGATCGACACGACCGCGGTCGGCGACAGGCCGAGGTGGCACAGCGCCGCGAGTGTCCGCGACAGTCCGTGTCCACCGCCGATCGCGGTGACCCGGGTGTCGGCCGGAGCGATCATGCCCGGCCCACGTCCCGGTGCGCGACGACGACGGGTTGGTCGATCGTGGAGGCCAGGTAGTCGGCCACGTGCTCCGCGATGGCAACCGATCGGTGTTTCCCGCCGGTGCAGCCGATGGCGATCGTGAGGTAGCGCTTGCCCTCCCCCACGTACCCCGGGACGACCACCTCCAGCAGGTCCTCGAAGGCGTCGACGAACGGGCTGGTCTCGGGCTGGTCGAAGACGTAACTGCGGACCGGTTCGTCCAGGCCGGTGAACGGTCGCAGCGCCTCGACCCAGTGCGGGTTGGGAAGGAATCGGACGTCCATGACCATGTCGGCGTCCCGCGGCGAGCCGTACTTGAACCCGAACGACAGCACCTTGACCCGCAACCGGGCGTGGGCCTCGTCCCCCAGCAGGCCGATGACGCGATCCCGGAGTTCGTGGACGTTGAGGTCGCTGGTGTCCACGACGATGTCGGACATCCCGCGGATCTCGACCATCTGCTGGCGCTCGGCCCGGATCGCCTCCAGCACGCCCTGGTCTTCGGTGGCGGCGGGATGGCGGCGCCGGGTGGACTCGAACCGCGACACCAGGGTGTCGTCGTCGGCCTCCAGGTACACGATGCGCACGTTCGCGCCCTCGGCCCCGAGGGTCCGGACCACCTCGACCAGGTCGGGGAAGAACGCGCGTCCGCGCACGTCGGCCACGACGGCCAGTCGTTCTACCCCACCGCCCGGGCCGAACGCGAGGTCGCGGACCTTGGGGATCAGGGCCGGCGGGAGGTTGTCGATCACGAAGTAGTCGAGGTCCTCGACCACCTTGGCGGCCTGGGTCCGGCCCGCACCCGACAACCCGGTGATGATGACGATCCGGGGTCGTTCGAGGTCACCCTCGGCCTCGGCCTCGGCTTCGGCGTCGCGGGCGGCGGCGAGGTCGTCGGGGGTGACCACGGCATCCTCCGGGGGGTGGTCGGTGGCGACGTCTGGGACCATGGGGCCTCCCGGGCTCGTTGGGAGGCAATCCTAATGGTCAGCGCCGGGGCCGATCACGGATGCGGCGTGAGAACGAGCGGAGCGAGTTCTCAAACCTGCCCGAGCGAAGCGAGCGGCAGGCGATCACCCGCGGAGTTGTTCCTTGATGCGCTCGGCGAGGGTGGCGGAGATGCCCGCGACCCGGGTCAGTTCGGTCGCCGAGGCCTCCGCGATCGCCTTGCTGGACCCGAACCGTCGCAGCAGCGCCCGGCGCCGGGTCGGACCGATCCCCTCGATCTCCTCCAGTTCGCTGGTGGTGACCGCCCGGCGACGACGGGTGCGCTGGTAGGTGACCGCGAACCGGTGGGCCTCGTCGCGGACCTGTTGCACGAGGTAGAGCGCATCGGAGTTGCGGGGCAGGACGACCGGCCGGCTGCGATGCGGGAGGTGGAGTTCCTCGAAGCGCTTGGCCAGCGCCGTGAACGACACCGCGTCCAGCACGTCGTCGTCGGGGTCCGGCGGCTGCACCGCGCCGAACCCGGACAGGGCGGCCGACAACTGGCCCGGTCCCCCGTCGATGACCACGAGCCCCGGCGGGTAGGCGAACTTGTCCGGATCGGCGTCCGGGTCCGCGCGGTCGTCGACCAGGCGCTGGAACCGACGGCGGATCACCTCCTCCATGGCGGCGAAGTCGTCGTTGCGGTCGTCGGACAGCTTGAACCGGCGGTAGGCGTCCTTGCGCGCCAGCCCGTCCTCGAACACCACCATCGATGCCACCACCTCGGTCCCGCCCAGGTGCGAGATGTCGTAGCACTCGATCCGCAGCGGTGCGTCAGCCAGCCCGAGGGCCTCCTGGAGTTCGCGCAGGGCCGCCGACCGGGTCGTGAAGTCGCTGGCGCGGCGCAACCGGTGGCGTTGGAAGGCCTGGCGGGCGTTGTCGGCGACCGTGCGGACCAGGTCCACCCTGTCGCCGCGCTGCGGCACCGTGAACCCCACGCTGGACGCGGGTCGGCCGGGACCGGTCTGGTGTGAGTTGCGGACGTCGGCCAGCAAGGCGCCGAGGATGTCGGGCTCGTCCGGCAGCGTGTCGACCAGCACCTTCGGGGGGATGCTGTCGGATCGTTCGGTGTACAGCTGGAGCAGGAACGAGGCCATCAGCTGTTCCGCGGTCAGGTCCTCGACCTTGTCCACGATCCAGCCCTTGCGGCCCATGACCCGGCCGTTGCGCACGAAGAAGGCCTGGACCGCCGCCTCCAGTTCGTCGCCGTGGACGGCCACCACGTCGAAGTCGTCGCCGCGCTCCGACACCATCTGCTGGCGCGCCAGCACCCGCCGGGCGTCGCGCAGCTGGTCCCGCAGGCGGGCGGCGCTCTCGAAGTTGAGGTCGGCGGCGGCCCGGTCCATCTCGGTCTCGAGTCGGCCCAGCACCTCCTCGGTGGTGGTGCCGTCGAGAAAGTCACCGAGGTCGTCGACCAGGGCCCGATGGTCGTCGTGGCTGATGCGGTCGACACAGGGCGCGGCGCACTTCCCGATGTCGGCCAGCAGGCACGGGCGGCCGGAGCGCTCGGCCCGTTGGTAGACGCCCTTGGAACAGGTGCGGACGGGAAACAGACGGGTGAGCAGGTCAAGCGTCTCGCGGATGGCGTAGGCATGCGCGTAGGGACCGAACTTGCGATCACCCCTTGCGACCCGACCCCGGGCCACGCGGGCACGTGGCACCTCCTTGGAGGTGGTCAGCACCAGGTGCGGATAGGACTTGTCGTCGCGGTACCGGACGTTGTAGCGCGGGCGGTGGCGCTGGATCAGGGTGTATTCGAGGTGCAGTGCGTCGACCTCGTTGTCGACCACGATCCACTCCACCGCCCGCGCGGCCCGCAGCATCGCGCGGGTGCGGGGCTGGATGTTGTGCCACGCGCCGAAGTAGCTGCTGACCCGGCTGCGCAGCGACTTCGCCTTGCCGACGTAGATCACCCGGCCGTCGACGTCCTTGAACTGGTAGCTGCCCGGTTCGTCAGGGATCGTCGACGGTGCAGGGCGGAAGGTCGTCGCCGGGTTGGTCGCCACGCTGGTGTCGGTGTCCGTTCGGGTGTCGGGAGGAGATCGCGCCGGGACGAGCCGGTGGAGGCGCCCACGGCCGCGGGCTGCTCGAGTCAGGCGTTGGGGAGGATGTCGCGCAGGAACTTGCCGGTGTAGGAGTTGCCCACGGCCGCGACCTCCTCCGGCGTCCCCGTCGCCACGATTGTGCCACCGCCGTCGCCGCCCTCGGGACCGAGGTCGACCAGGTGGTCGGCGGTCTTGATGACGTCGAGGTTGTGCTCGATCACGATGACCGTGTTGTCCTTGTCGACCAGCCGGTGGAGCACGTGCAGGAGACGGCGGGTGTCCTCGAAGTGCAGCCCGGTGGTCGGTTCGTCGAGGATGTAGACCGTCTGGCCGGTGGAGCGCTTGCGCAGTTCGGACGCCAGCTTGACCCGCTGGGCCTCGCCACCGGACAGGGTCGTGGCCGGCTGGCCCAGCTTGACGTAGCCCAGCCCGACGTCGGACAGGGTCGACAGGTAACGACGGATCGTGGGCTGGTTGGTGAAGAACTCCAGCGCCTGCTCGACCGGCATGTCGAGCAGGTCCGCGATCGTCAGGTCCTTGTAGCGGACCTCCAGGGTCTCGCGGTTGTAGCGCTTGGCCCCGCAGACCTCGCACGGCACGTACACGTCCGGGAGGAAGTGCATCTCGATCTTGATCGTGCCGTCACCCTTGCAGGCCTCGCAGCGACCGCCCTTGACGTTGAAGGAGAACCGTCCCGGTTGGTAGCCGCGGACCTTGGCCTCCTGGGTCGATGCGTAGAGCTTGCGGATGTGGTCGAACAGCCCGGTGTAGGTGGCCGGGTTCGACCGAGGCGTGCGTCCGATTGGCGACTGGTCGACGATCACGGCCTTGTCGACGTGTTCGAGCCCGTCGACCCGCCGGTGGCGACCGGGGACCTGGCGCGAGGTGTAGACGTGGCGCATCAGGACCCGGGCGAGGATGTCGTTGACCAGCGTCGACTTGCCGCTGCCCGACACGCCCGTGACACAGGTGAAGGCACCGAGCGGGATGTCCACGGTCAGGTCACGCAGGTTGTGCTCGGTGGCCTCGACGACGGTCAGCCGATTGCCGTCAGTGCGGCGCCTTGTCGTGGGGATCGAGATCTCGCGGGTGCCGGCGAGGTAGGCGCCGGTCAACGACTTGCGGGTCAGTTGCTTGAGCTGGGCGACCGAGCCGGAGTGCACGACCGTCCCGCCGTGCTCGCCGGCCCCGGGGCCGATGTCCACGATGTGGTCGGCCGCCTCGATGGTGGCCTCGTCGTGTTCGACCACGATCAGGGTGTTGCCCTGGTCGCGCAGGTGCAGCAGGGTCTCGATCAGGCGCTCGTTGTCACGTTGGTGGAGGCCGATCGACGGCTCGTCCAACACGTAGAGCACCCCCACCAGGCCGGCCCCGATCTGGGTCGCAAGCCGGATCCGCTGGGCCTCGCCGCCCGACAGCGAGCCGGCCGGTCGATCCAGGGTGAGGTAGTCCAGGCCGACGTTCAGCAGGAACGTCAGCCGCGCCTGGATCTCCTTGAGGACCCGCCGACCGATCAGTTCCTGGCGCTCGGTCAGGTCCAGCGACACCGCGAACTGGTCGGCGTCGCCGATGGACAACGCCGACACCTCGTGGATGCCGCGGCCACCGACCGTGACCGCGAGGATCTCGGGCTTGAGGCGGGCGCCGTCGCAGGCCGGGCACGGGACCTCGCGCATGAACTGTTCGATGGTCGAGCGGACCCGGTCGGAGTCCGTCTCGGAATGCCGTCGCAACAGGTTGTCGAGCACGCCCTCGAAGTTGGCCTTGTAGGAGCGCACGCGTCCGTAGCGGTTCTTGTAGCGCACGTGGATCCGCTCGGACAAGCCGTGCAGGATCGCGTCCCGGACCTCGTCCCCAAGGTCTTCCCATGCCGCATCCGGATCGCCACCGAGGTGTTCGATGACCGCCCGCAGCAACTGGGCGTAGTAGGTCGACTGGCCACTGGACGTACTCCATGGCACGACGACGCCGTCGTCGACCGTGGCGGACGGGTCCCCGATCACCAGTTCCGGGTCGACCTGCAGGCGCGAGCCGATGCCGGTGCAGACCTCGCAGGCCCCGTACGGCGAGTTGAACGAGAAGTTGCGCGGAGCCAACTGGTCGAACGAGATTCCGCAGTGGGCACAGGCGAGGTGTTCGGAGAAGGTCAGCAGTTCGGAGGTTGGGGCCGGTTCGCCGGCGTCGGTGGCCGCCCGGACGGCGTCGCGGTCCGGCAGCACCTCGATCATGGACACGCCCTCGGCAAGCTTGAGCGCGGTCTCGATCGAGTCGGCCAGCCGGCGCCGCATGTCGTCCTTGGCGACGAGGCGGTCGACCACGACCTCGATCTCGTGCTTGATGTTCTTGTCGAGGCGCTCGATCGCGTCGATCGGGGTCACCTCGCCGTTGATCCGCACCCGTGCGAAGCCCTCGGACAACAGGTCGGCGAAGAGGTTGGCGTGCTCGCCCTTGCGACCCCGGACCACCGGGGCCAGCACCTGGTAGCGGGTGCCATCGGGCAGGTCGAGCACCTGGTCGACGATCTCCTCGGCCGTCTGGGAGGCGATCTCCCGCCCGCAGTTCGGACAGTGCGGGATGCCGATGCGCGCCCACAGCAGGCGCAGGTAGTCGTGGATCTCGGTGATGGTGCCCACGGTCGAGCGCGGGTTGCGCGACGTCGACTTCTGGTCGATGGAGATCGACGGCGACAGCCCCTCGATCACGTCGACGTCGGGCTTGTCCATCTGGCCCAGGAACTGGCGGGCGTAGGCCGACAACGACTCGACGTACCGTCGCTGCCCCTCGGCATAGATGGTGTCGAAGGCCAGCGAGGACTTCCCCGATCCGCTGATACCCGTGAACACGATCAGCGCGTCACGGGGCAGGTCGAGGTCGACATCGCGGAGGTTGTGCTCGCGGGCACCCCGGACGATGATGGTGTCGGTCACGGTGTCAGGGCCTCGGGGACGCAGGGGACGCGGGTCACGTTCGTTGGTCGGCCATCGTACCCGTCGCTGTCCGATCCGAACAGACGTTCGACCTGCTTTCGGCCCCCTTCTCGAACCCCGTCATCCCCCCTCCCCCACCACCCCCACCCGCAACACGCGAACGCCCCCTACCGCGTGCGCCCGCGCCCGCACCTCACCGCCGCGGCGACACCCCCTCACCGCCACCCCCTGCCCCAGCTGGGCGTGGTTCCGGCGACATGTTGCCGATTCGGCTCCCAACTGCCAAACCCCACGGCTGCCCCACCTGGCCGGACAAACCGCGGCTGGGCGTGGTTCCGGCGACATGTGGCCGATTCGGCTCCCAGCTCGGTGCGGCGGGACGTGGCGTAACCTCGCGGGCCGGGACTCGACAGCGAGGTTGGCATGGATGACCGGTGGCACGTGGAACCGGACGGGGACTGGGTCGACCATCGGGACGGGACAGTGACGATCCGCAAGGTCTCGGTCGAATCGATGGACAACAACGTCTATGTCGTGCAGTGCGTGGCCACAGGACGATCGCTGGTGGTGGATGCCGCCGCACGTGCCGATCGGATCGTCGAGGCGATCGGGGACTCGGTCCCGGTGGCCGTCGTGCAGACCCACGGCCACTGGGACCACGTGCGGGCCTGGGATGGCCTGCGACGCACCGCCGGCCTGGAGATCTGGGGTCACCCCGGCGACCAGGGCCTGTTTCCCCGGACGGTCGACCGAGCGTTGTCGGACGGCGACGTGATCGAGGTCGGCGAACTCGCCGTCGAGGTGCTGCACGTGCCCGGCCACACGCCCGGCAGCCTGCTGTACCTGGTGCACGGCGACGACCGCGACCACCTCCTGAGCGGCGACACGTTGTTCCCGGGCGGGCCCGGCAAGACCGGCAGCACGGCCGACTTCGCCCAGGTCATGGACGGACTCGAGGAACAGGTCTTCGACCGCCTCGACGACACCTCGCGCGTGCACCCCGGGCACGGCGACAGCACGACCATCGGGGCCGAGCGCCCGCAACTGCCCGAATGGCGGGCGCGCGGGTGGTAGGTCCGTCCGGCCCGTCGCCGCGCGGTCGCCGGCCGACGTTGGTGCTCGCCGGCCTGGCCGCCGTCGCCAGTCTCGGGACGAGTGCGTGTGCCACCACGGCGGGGCCACCGCCCCCGGACGCCGCGGCGTCGCCGACAGACGGTGCAGCAACACCCGACGCGCCGTCCATCGCGCCTGACGGATCCACCGCGTCCGGATCGCCGAGTGGCCCGTCGCCGGCCACCAGCGAGGGCGGCAGCAGGTCGGCCTGCAGTGGCGTGGGACCGTCGTTCACCGGGGAGGCCCTCGCCGGTCCGAGGATCCGGCCGGACGAACTCCCCGGGACCGAGGCGGGCAGGGCCCTTGCCGCCGAGTTCGACGAGGACGGCGTGGATGGCGAGTTGGCCGCCTTCGCCCCGGACGCCTTCGTGGTGCTGTCGCAGGACGACGACATGATGACCTACGGCGGTACCCAGCAGGACGAGGTGGTCTCGTCGTTCGAGCTCGAGCGCCGAGACGGCGAGTGGCAACTGATCGGTTGGGGCGGCTGTCGTCCCACCCGGGTCCGGACCGACCTGCAGGCCGCATCCTGGCAGGTGGTCGGAACGGACCGGGGCGGACGAGTCCTGGAGTTGGAGGTCGAAGGCGGGGAGTGTGTCGATGACCGTGAGGAGACGCGCACGCGGATCGTGGACGTCGTCGTGGAAGAGGCCGCCGACGAGCTGTCCGTGGTCGTGTGGGTCGAGCAGCCGCCCCCGCCTGACGGCGCCCCGTGTGCCGGGGTCGGCGTGACCGTGCCGGCGTCCATCACGCTGGACGATCCGTTGGGGTCGCGCACGCTCGTGGACGGCGGGACGGTTCCGTCGACACTGGTGTGCCATGACGGTGCCGAGGTCGGTTGCTGACGGGGCCTGTCAGCCCGTGACAGGGGACCCCGAATGACGATGGTCCCGAGGCACGTTCTCGCGTCTCGAGACCGCCCAATGATGGACACGGAGAGACTTTCGCCCTAGCATCCCTTCCTGCATCATCAACCCCAAAAGCCACGCAAGCAACCACTTCACGATGGAGGAGCCCCCATGACACGCCCCCGCACACTCGCCACTGCCTTGCTCGTCTTCCTAGCCGCCG
The DNA here is from genome assembly GCA_038233055.1 of Nitriliruptorales bacterium. Taxonomy (GTDB): domain Bacteria; phylum Actinomycetota; class Nitriliruptoria; order Nitriliruptorales; family Nitriliruptoraceae; genus Salsipaludibacter. Next base: position 74,696 of record JBBSMS010000001.1, on the reverse strand, counting down.
TCGCCCTCGGCACGTCGGCGTCGGCCCAGGACCTGCTCAACTGTGACGACTTCGACAGCCAGCAGGAGGCCCAGGACGAGTACAACTCGGACACCTCCGACCCCAACCAGCTCGACCGGGACGATGACGGTGAGGCGTGCGAGACCTTCGACTACGGCAGCACGGGCAACGACAACGATGACGCGGACGCTGCCGACGACGCCGATGACGATGAGATGGTGATGCCGGTCGGTGGGGTCGCAACGGGTGGCGGTGGCACCGCCCCCCAGCCGACCAACACGGCCGCCCTGTTCGGCGTGGCGGCAGCAGCGGGTGCGCTCGGGGCCGGTGGAGTCATGGTGCGACGCCGGACACGCTGACCGACGACGAACACTCTGGCGTGCCGGCCGTCCCTCGTGGCGGCCGACGCGGCCCGTGCCCCGGGGGTGTCTCCCGGATGGGCTGCGATCGGCGGCCGAGTGCCGACGGAGCTCGGGAGACGCCCCTACATCGCGCGGGAGAGGGACCGTCGCAGCAGCCAGGCGCCCAGGGGCAACAGCACCACGGTCATGCCCAGCAGGACCCCGAGTTGCGGGAGGACGTCGGCCACCCCGCCTCCGCGCCGGGTGATCTCGGCATACGCCTCGTAGGCCCAGTGGTGCGGGGTCACGGCCGACACGGCCAAGAGGTTGTCCGGGAACAGTTCGAGCGGCAGCATCGACCCGCCCAGCGCCGCCACGACCAGTCCGACCCCCACGCCGACGCCGCTGGCGACGTTGACGCTGTCGAGGAGCGAGCCGAACACCATCGCGACCGAGGCACTGACGGCACAGAAGGCCGCCAGCACGGCAGCTGTGGCCACGGGATCGCCCCAGTCCACCCCGAACAGCAGGGCGGTCCCGGCGACGATGTAGGCCCCCTGGGTCAACGCCACGACGAAACGTCCGAGCGCCTCGCCCGCAACCACCTGGCGGGTCGTGACCGGTCCGGCCAGTTCCCGGCGGGTGACCCCGAGCTGACGTGACTCGATCAGGCTCGACGCACCCGCCAGCGAGGCCAGGAACACGAACAGGGACACCTGCTGGGCCGCACCCAGGTCGAACTGCCCCAGTCCGGCGAACGCCTCGTCCAGCGAGTCGTCGCCGACGGTCGAGCGGGCCACCTCCGGCCCGACGTCGGAGGTGGCGTCGAAGGCACCGCGCGCCTGGTCGGGGTCGATGCCCGCATCCTCCAGGGCCAGGACCCCGCGCTGGTCGTTGCCCACCTGGCCAAGTTCGACCGACACGACCTGGCGCGCAGCCAGTGCCTGGGTCGAACTGCCCGTGATGACGTCCAGTTCGACCGGTTCGCCGGTGGCGAACGCGGCGTCGTCCGGGCCGTCAACGACCACGGCGGCATCGGCCCGGCCGCGCGCGATGGTCTCCTGGGCGTCGACAGTCGAACCGACCCGGGACACGGTCGCCCCGCTGTCGGCCAACCCGGACGCGACCCGGTCGGCGAGGGCGCCGTTGCCGACCACGATCGCGCGCGCCCCGCCCCCGTCACCGCCGAACTGCAGCCCGATCAGCACGACCAGCAACAGCGGGAAGATGAACACGAAGAAGTAGTTGGACTTGTCGCGGAGGAATCGACGCAGGCTGTTCCCGGCGATCGTGAGGACGGCCGTCATGCCTGCAACTCCCGATCGGGGATCACCAGGGACAGCACGACCGCGACCACCAGGAAGCCACCGAGCGTCGCCAGTGGGCCGGCCAGGTCCGCCACGCCGCCACCGCCATGGGTGATCCCCAGCCCACGGATCAGTGCCGCCGGCGGGGTCAGGTCCGACACACGGGCCAGCCAGCCGCCGCCCCCGATCGGGAAGAACGACCCACCGAGGACGCCCAGCCCGATCCCCAGGATCGAGTTCATCGTGTTGGCCTGCTCGGCGGTGCGGGCGATCCGGATCACCACCAGGACCAGGCTGGTGGCGGCGGCGACCGTCGCCACCACGAGCACGATGATCGGCAGGATCGCCCCGAACCGGACCCCGAACAGGAGGCTGCCGGCGCCAAGCAGCACCGCGGTCGACACCAACCCCAGGACGAATGACGTCAGGGTCTTGGCGACCACGATCGAGCGGGGGGCGACCGGCATGGACTGCAGCCGGGGCAAGGTCCCCTGGTCGCGTTCCTGGAGCAGGGAGATGACCCCGAACCCGACCGTGAAGAACATGAACAGCGCGGTCTGACCCGCGACCAGGCTGCCCTGCAGGCTCAGTTGCTCGTCGGCGACCTCGCCCGGCACCGCGGACAGCAGCGGTTCTGCCTGCGCCACCCGGCTCGCGAGGTCGCCGATCGCGGGCCCGGACAGCCCAGAGATGCCTGCGGCGGCCGCCGTGCGTGACGCCAGCGCCAGTTGGCTGACGTAGCCCTCGACCACGGAGGCCGCGATCGCGACCTCGATCGAGCCGTCCCCGCGGTCCAGCACCTCGACGGTCGGGGACCCCCCGGACTGGATCGCGTCCCCGAACCCGTCGGGGACGATGACGGCCATGTCCACGGCCTCGTCCTCGACGGCCGACCGGGCGTCGTCGGCACCCACGCGCTCGACCGTCGTGGTCATCGGCAACTGGGCGGCCAGGATCTCGCCCAACGGGGCGACCATCGGGTCGTCGACCCCGGCGACCGCGATCGCCACCGGGTCGAAGTCCTCGGTCGACCCGATCCCGGAGAACAACAGGTTGAAGACGATCATCAGTGCGAACGGCACGACAAGACCGAAGATCAGCACGGACCGATCGCGCAGGCTGCGGCGCAGGTCCTTGCTGGTCATGTGCCAGATCGATGACGGATTCATGGGCGCCCTCAGTCGCGCAACGCGCGGCCGGTCAGGTGCAGGAAGACCGACTCGAGGTCCGGGCGTGCCACCTCGACGTCGGCGAGCGACATGCCGGCTTCGACCGCGGTGGACACCACCGGCGCGACGAGCGTCGGGGCGTCATGGACCGTGAGGGTGATGATGCGGCCGTCGTGGGCGACCTGCTCGACCCCGGACAACGCTCGCAGGGCGTCGGCGGCCGCGGCCAGGTCACCGGAACCGACCAGGTCGATGCGGTCGACCTCGCCGGTCAGCCGCAGCAGTTCGTCGCGCGTGCCCTCTGCCTGCAGGCTCCCGTGGTCGATGATGCCGATCCGGTCGCACAGTCGCTCGGCCTCTTCCATGTAGTGCGTGGTGTAGAGGACGGCCATGCCCTCGCGCGACAAGGCCTCGACCGACTCGAGGATGGCGTTGCGGGATTGCGGATCGACGCCGACCGTCGGCTCGTCCAGGACCAGCAGGCTCGGCTGGTGCAGTAGCCCGATCCCGATGTTCAGCCGGCGCTTCATCCCGCCCGAGTACTCCTTGGCGAGGTCACCGGCCCGATCGACCAACCCGATCACCTCCAGCACCTCGTCCACGCGCGTGCCGAGGTCGGGCTTGCGCATCCCCTGGAGGCGTCCGAAGAAGACCAGGTTCTCCCGGCCGGTCAGGTCGGGATAGATCGCGAGTTCCTGGGGCACGAGCCCGATGTTGCCCTTGACGGTCACCGCCTCGGGACCGATCCTGTTGCCCAGGACGCGAGCGGCGCCGGCATCGGGGTCCAACAGGCCAGCGACCATGGAGATCGTGGTGGTCTTGCCGGCGCCGTTCGGGCCAAGGAGACCGTAGGTCTCGCCTGCGGCGATCTCGAAGGACACGTCGTCGACGGCGACCAGGTCGCCGAACCGGCGCACCAGTCCTTCGCACGCGAGCACCGCGTCGACCATGACCACGTCCTGTCAGCGGATGGATCCAACACCGTTCGGGGCCGGAGTACGAGCCTGCCAGACCGGACCGGCGGTGTCATATCGCAGCCGTCACGACTCGGCCGTGAATCTGTCATCCGCTCGGGCGCCCAGGACCGGCCGTGAATCTGTCATCCGCTCGGGCGCCCAGGACCGGTGCTCGGCATCGGGGCCTTCTAGACCCCCGCCTGCACCATGAGTCGATGTTCACGCTGGAGTTCGCCGATCTCGTCGCGCAGGCGGGCGGCGTACTCGAAGCGGAGGTCAGCGGCGGCCTCGTGCATTTCCTCCTCGAGGCGGTGGATGAGTGCCTCGAGGTCGGCCACGGGCATGTCGGAGGTGTCCACGGCGGCCAGCGACTCGCGCTCCAGCGGGGCGTAGTCCTCGCCGGCCTCCTCCGCGCGGACGGCGGCGATGATGTCCCCGACCCGCTTGCGGATGGTCTGGGGGTCGATGCCGTGCTCGAGGTTGTGGGCCAACTGTGCCTCGCGGCGACGAGTGGTCTCGTCGATGGCGAACTTCATCGAGTCGGTCAGGTTGTCGGCGTACATCACGACGGTGCCGTTGACGTTGCGGGCCGCGCGCCCGATCGTCTGGATGAGCGACGTGGACGAACGCAGGAAGCCCTCCTTGTCGGCGTCCAGGATCGCGACCAGTGACACCTCCGGCAGGTCGAGGCCCTCGCGCAGGAGGTTGATGCCCACCAGCACGTCGAACTCGCCGAGCCGAAGGGAACGCAGGATCTCGACCCGTTCGATCGTGTCGATGTCGGAGTGGAGGTACCGCACCCGGACTCCGTTGTCGACGAGGTAGTCGGTCAGGTCCTCGGACATCTTCTTGGTCAGGGTCGTGACCAGCACCCGTTCGTCGGCCGTGGAGCGACGCCGGATCTCCTCCATCAGGTCGTCGATCTGGCCCGTCGTCGGGCGCACCTGGATCTCGGGGTCGACCAGCCCGGTCGGACGGATGATCTGTTCGACGATCGAGTCGGACTCGCGCCGCTCGTAGGCGCTGGGCGTCGCCGAGATGAACAGTCGCTGGCCGATGCGACCGAGGAACTCCTCGAACCGCAGCGGCCGGTTGTCCAGCGCCGAGGGCAAGCGGAACCCGTGCTCCACCAGGGTGTCCTTGCGTGACCGGTCGCCCTCGTACATGCCGCCGATCTGCGGGACGGTCACGTGCGACTCGTCCACGAACAACACGAAGTCCTTCGGGAAGTAGTCGAGCAGGGTGAACGGCGGTTCCCCGGGGGCGCGTCCGTCGAAGTGTCGCGAGTAGTTCTCGATGCCGTTGCAGAACCCGACCTCGCGGATCATCTCGAGGTCGTAGTTGGTGCGCATCTGCAGCCGCTGGGCCTCCAGGAGCTTGTTGGCCGACCGCAACTCCTCCAGCCGCTCGCCCAGTTCCTCCTCGATGGTCACGACCGCGCGCTTGAGGGTCGAGTCCGACGTGACGTAGTGGGAGCCCGGGAACACCGCGTAGCGCTCGAGACTGCCCGAGATCTCGCCCGTCACGGTGTCGACGCGCGCGATCCGGTCGATCTCGTCACCGAAGAACTCGACCCGCAGCGCCTTGTCCGAGTCGACCGGGAAGATCTCGAGCGTGTCCCCGCGCACCCGGAACGTGCCGCGCACCAGGTTGAGGTCGTTGCGGCTGTACTGGAGGTCGACCAGCCGCCGGATCGTGCGTTCGAGCCCGATTTCCTCGCCCGAGCGCAGCCACAGGATGTGGTCGGCGTACTCCGACGGCGACCCCAGGCCGAAGATGCACGACACCGACGCGACCACCAGGGTGTCGCGCCGCGACAGCAGCGCCATGGTCGCCCGATGGCGCAGGCGCTCGATCTCGTCGTTGACCGACGAGTCCTTCTCGATGTAGGTGTCCGAGGACGGGACGTAGGCCTCGGGCTGGTAGTAGTCGTAGTAGCTGACGAAGTACTCGACCGCGCTGTCGGGGAGGAAGTCGCGGAACTCGTTGGCGAGTTGGGCCGCCAGGGTCTTGTTCGGCGCGATCACCAGGCCGGGTCGGTTGACGCGTTCGAGCACCTTCGCGGCGGTGAAGGTCTTGCCGGTCCCGGTCGCGCCCAGCAGCGTGACGGCCTTCTCGCCGGCGTCCAGCGCCGACACGATGCCCTCGATGGCGTCGGGCTGGTCACCGGCCGGCTCGAAGTCGGACACCACGCGGAACCTGCCCGGTTCACGCTGGGTCCTCCCCGGCTGGACCGGGGCGTCAGGCAGCAGCGGGACCTCGGTGGTGGCGCCCGGAAGGGAGGTGGATGCGGGGGTCGTCGTCATGGTCGCGACGGTAGCCATCCCCTGCGACAGCCTCGGTGGGCACCGAGGCGCCTGCCAGACCCGATGTGAGGACGGGATCGTGATGTGACATGCATCACCCCGGACGATCCAACTCACATCGGGATCCCCAATTCACATCGGGATCTGGCGGCCCGGCCGGCAGCGGAGGCGGCTACAAGAAGGTCTCGGTGATTTCCCAGGTGGGCGGGTAGAGGCTGTCGATGCGTTCGGCGCGGTACATCCCCCAGCCCGCGCAGGTCTCGTCGTCGCTGGTCGTGACCTGCCAGACGACGTCGCCCGACGCCTCGTCGACCTCGACGAGCTGGCCGACGATGTGGGTCGTGTCGTCCTCGGCGGCCGGGTTCTCGCAGTCCACCAGTTGGCCCCCGTGGGTGATCAGCACGGTGCCGTCCAAGAGGTCGGCGTCGCCGACGAACGAGGCGTACACGTCGGGGTCCATGCGGTGCTCCCACACCTGCTCGATCGTCTTGGCCTCGGGGTCGAACTCGTAGCGCACGGCACGGCTGTAGGGACGGTCGGCATCGTCGCGCATGTTGCCGTTGTCGTAGAGCAGGATCGAGCCGTCGTCCTCCAGTTCCGGTGCGTGCTGGTGGAAGAACCACTGACCGCCATCGGCCATCTCCCATCCCTGGTCCCGCCCCAGTTCCCACCGCAGCGACCCGGCCGGGCCGCCCTCGTCGTCGACCGCGCGCAGGGCCCACAGCGAATCGGTGTGCCGTGCCGACACGAGCCAGGTGTCGCCGTCGTCGATCGGGATGACCGCGTTGGCATGGGTCCAGTCGCGTGGTTCGGATCCTTCGGGGAACTGCGGGTCGAGGTAGCCCGCGGAGCAGTAGTCGGTCTCGACCGGGCGGGGGTCGTCCAGAGGATCCTGGGCGGCGGCCAGCGGCAGTTCCTGCAGCACGCGGCCGTCGGCCGGGTCGAACACCACGACGGCGTCGCCGACCACGTTCTCGACGTCACCGGGCTCGGACTCGTCGCAGAGGCCGTCCGGGTAGGGGATCTCGAGCACCTCGCGGGTGAGGGTCACCAGGTTGCCGTCCCCGGTCCGCAGGGTCTCGTGGTGGTTGCTGTGGACGTCGAGGTCGATCACCTCGCCGTCGAAGCCGAACCCGCGCGCCCCCTCCTCGGAGCCGCTGGCGGACCCACGCCACTCCCCCAGCACCTCGCCAGTCGGCGACAGCAGTCGGGTCGTGTCCTCGTCGATCCCGTACAGCAGGTTCCCGTCGTCCTCGCGCACCAGCTGCTGTACCCGACCCGGTTCGTTGTGGTACCAGACCACGCGCCCGGTGGCGTCCACGACCTGGATGTAGCCGTTGTACGGGTTGGCCTCCCCCTCGACCGGGTCGCGGTAGATCGAGTTGAACAGGGTCAGGCCGGGCGTCATGCGGTCGGGCTCGGACACGTCCACGGACAGCGGCGGCAGGCGATCGGTGGGCAGGGGGTCGGTCACGAGGTCGCCGACGACGGCGTCCGAGAGCACCTCCCCGGACTCGTCGGCGAGGTCGACCGTCACCTCGTAGGTGGTGTCCGGGAACAGCCCCAGCAGCGGCACGGCGTGGTCGGTCGTCGGTTCCCCGGTGGACGCCACCTCCAACTCGTGTTCGGGTGAGCGCGCGTGCACGGTCACGGTCGTGGGTTCGCGCGTGACCAGTTCGACGGTGCCCCGGATGGCGTTGTCGTCGGCCAGGGTCACGCTCGCGGACTGCGCCGTGGCGGACAGGTCGTCGGGCATGGCCCGCGACCAGGCGACCCCGCCGACGGCCAGTGCGACGATCAGCAGGGCCACCAGGGAAGGGGTGCGCCAGGGTCGCGTGTGCATGCCAGGACCTCCTCGTCGGCCCCAGACGCTAGTCCGGACAGGCACCATGACGAGCGCGCCGGGATCGGCCGAGTGGACGCCGATCGCCGCCGATCACCCGTCCTCGCCGTCGAACACCACCGCCAGGTCGTCGGCGACGGGTGGCGACACCGTGCGCACGAGTGCCAGCAGGTCGTCCTCGTCCAGTTCCTGCAGCGCTGCCTGTTCGAAGACGGCGTCGACTGCTTCGTCGACGGTGTCGACCCCGTGGTCCAGCGCGGCCCGGTGCCACGCCCCGGCCGCCGTGCGATAGATCGCCACGCCGTAGGCGCCTGCGGTCGTGAAGTCCCCGGCCGCCCGGCCGGGCGGTTCGAGCGGGACCTCCAGGCCCTCGGTCGAGAAGGTGTCACGGGCGAACTGCTCGGCGGCCGCCTCGCCATCGACCGCTCGGAACCAGCGCCACGAGACGTACTGGGCCAACGGTTCGTCCACGACGGGATCGGACAGCGACCCGTTGCCGACCAGTGCGTGGGCGTACTGGTGACCCCACTCGTGCACCATGGCGAAGCGCGTGGGACCCTCGTCGGTGGCCCAGAACGTGTCATCCAGCATGATCAGGCCGGGGAACTCCATCCCGGCGGCCGGCAGGATCGGGGCGCGCACGGCATCCAGTTCCGGCCACGGCAGGTCGGTCCACTGGGTCGCCAGCCAGGCCAGTTGCGCGCGGCTGAGGTCGGCGACGGTCTGGTCGTGCTGGCCGTCGGCGCTGGTCGCCAGCACGACCGGGCCGGCCTCGCCGGTCCCGACGACCGGCGTGGCGCCGTCGGGGAACCAGGTGGCCGCGAGGTCACGCAGGCCGAAGCCAAGGGCACGCTGTCGACCGTCGGGAAGCAGCCGGTCCGCGCCGCCGGTCCGCAACGTCCCGCCGTCCGACGCGACGTCGATCAACCACGTCCCGGCGTCGAACGCGCCCAGGTCCCCCCAACTGGGGACGTCGCCGTCGTTGTCGGGGATCGACACCACGGCCGGCAGCCAGTGCCCGAGGGTCACGACCGGGCCGTGGTCGGCGAGCAGCCCGTAGGCCCCTGGGCCGCCCCCGTTGGCCAGTTCATCGCCCTGGGGCAGGTCGTAGTTGAGGTCCAGTCCCAGGACCACACCGCCCGGGACGGGCTGGCCCAGGTCGACCACGACCCGGTCGAGGTCCGGTTCGTGCCGCACCGGGAGGCGCGCACCGTCGAGGCTGGCGCGGACCGTGAGGCTGTCGACAGCCGGGCCGACGGCGGGGCTGGCCGCCAGCAGGCGCAGGACGACCTCACGCGGGGCGTCGGGCACCAGCACCGCGAGGTGCGCCGACACGCCCTCGCGCGCGAGGCCGACCTCCCCGACCGTCACCGGCCCGTCGGCCGTCGCCGCCGCCACGAGGTCCCGCGTCTCCTCGACCACGATGCCGTCGGCCCGGTCCAGCAGGTCCAGGGCTGCCGCGGTCAGGTCCTGCGGCGAGGCCGCGCGGGCCGCGTCCACGGATCCCAGCACCCCCTCGACCATCCACGAGTCCGGTACCGGGGCCGGGTCGCTCGCGGCGTCCAGCGGTGTGCCCGCGTCGGCGGACGGCACGGCGGTGGTCGGCCCGATGGACCCGGTGGCAGGCGCGGTCAGCTCCGGTGCGGGCGAGGGCGATTCGGTCGTGGGCTCCGGGCGGCTGGTCGCGGCCGTCGTGGGGGATGAACTCCCGGCCGCGGTGGACGTGCCGGCACCGGTGCACCCGGCCACGGCCACCAGCAGGCCGAGCCCAAGCGCGGTCACGCGACGACGGCCCGGGTGGGGGTCGCGGCCGCCGCTCCCGCGTGGTTCAGCCATGGGCGGATTCCCCGTCACGCCGGGCCGTCACGGCCTCCACGACCGCGACCACCTGCCGCTCAAGGTCGTCCAGCGATCCGTCGTTGTCGACGATCCAGGTGGCGGCGGCTCGCCGGCCGTCGTCGGACGCCTGGGCCGACATGCGGGCGTCCACGTCCTCGTCGGACATGCCGCGTTGGTCCACCAACCGGCGGCGGCGGACCCGCCGTCCGGCGAGCACGACGATCGTGGCGTCCATCTCCTCGGTCCGGTCGGTCTCGACCAGCAGCGGGTGGTCGAGCACCACGATCGCGTCGGGGTCGGTGGCCACGGCCTCGCGATGGCGTCGGTCGACCTCGGAGGCGATGGCCGGGTGGGTGATGCCCTCGAGGTCCGCACGGGCATCGGCGTCGGCGAACACGATCCGGGCCAGCGCCGGGCGGTCGAGCCGGTCGCCGTCGAGCACCTGTGGCCCGAAGCGCTCCACGATCTCGTCGAACACCGGCGTGCCGGACTCGACGACCTCGCGCGCGATCGCGTCGGCATCGATCACCACCAGTCCGGCGTCACGCAGCAGCGCGGCCACAGTCGACTTGCCGCTCCCGATGCCACCGGTCAGCCCCACCAACATCGCCCGCCACCTCCCGAACGCAAACCACCAAACTACGCGATGACCGGAACGCGGAGCCGCAGGCCCGGCCATGCGGCGCGATCGGCCCCCGACCGCCCTGACGTCGGCTCACGGACCCGCCGGACGGACGAGCGCCCCGGCAGTGTGGCCGGGGCGTTCGGTCTGCATCATGCTGGGTGCTGGGTCACGACTCGTCGTCGTCACCCTCCGCGGTGTCCGCCTCGTCGGCGTCCGTCGTCGGGGCCTCGGCCGCGTCCGCCTCGTCGGCGTCCGTCGTCGGGGCCTCGGCCGCGTCAGCCTCGTCGGCTTCCGCCATGGGTGCAGCCTCATCAGCTTCCGCTGTCGGGGCAGCCTCGGTCTCGGCCGCGGGCTCCTCGGTGGCCTCGGTCGTCGACTCGTCCGCGGCTGCGGGCTCGTCGTCGGCCTCGTCCTCCAGGGGCGCGCCGGGCTCGGGCAGTTCGGCCTCGGCCAAGGCGATCTCCTCGGGGGAGACACCCTGGTTCTGGACCAGCCCGGCCGCGGCGAGTGCACCGGCCAGCGACGAACCACCACCGGACGACGAGTCGTCGCCCGACGAGTAGGCGTGCTCGACGCCACGGGCGTCGTCCTCGTCGCCGTAGCCACCGGGGTCATCGTCCTCGGTGGCCTGCTTCAGCGACAGACTCACGCGACGGCGGACCGTGTCCACGTCGATGACCTTGACCTCGATCTCGTCGCCGACGTTGACGACGGCCTCGGGGACCTCGACGTGGCGGTTGGCCAGCTCCGAGATGTGGACCAGGCCCTCGATCCCGTCGTCGACCTTGACGAACGCACCGAAGGGCACCAGCTTGGTGACCTGGCCGTCGACGATCTCGCCGACGCCCACCTCCCGGGCGAACTTCTGCCACGGGTCCTCCTGCGTGGCCTTCAGCGACAGCGACACGCGCTCACGCTCCAGGTCCACGTCCAGCACCTCGACGTCGACCTCGTCGCCGACCTCGACGACCTCGGACGGGTGGTCGATGTGCTGCCACGACAACTCGGACACGTGCACCAGGCCGTCGACGCCACCCAGGTCCACGAAGGCCCCGAAGTTGACGATGGACGACACCGTCCCGCGTCGGATCTCGCCCTTCTGCAGCGACTGCAGGAACTCGGAGCGGAACTCGCTCTGGGTCTCCTCCAGGAACTTGCGGCGCGAGAGCACCACGTTGTTGCGGTTGCGGTCCAGCTCGATGATCTTGCACTCGAGCTGGGTGCCGACGTAGGGCGCCAGGTCACGCACGCGCCGCATCTCGACCAGGGACGCGGGCAGGAAGCCACGCAGTCCGATGTCGAGGATGAGGCCACCCTTGACGACCTCGATGACGGTCCCGATGACGGTGCCGTCCTCGGTGTAGATGGCCTCGATGGTGCCCCACGCGCGCTCGTACTGGGCGCGCTTCTTGGACAGCACGAGACGACCGAGGTCGTCCTCCTTGTTCATCACGAGGGCTTCGACGACGTCCCCGACCTGCACGACCTCGTTGGGGTCGATGTCCATCTTGATGGACAGCTCGCGGATGGGGATGACGCCCTCGGACTTCCAACCGATGTCCAGCAGGACCTCGTCGGGGTCGATCTTGACGACGACCCCTTCGACGATCGAGCCTTCCTCCATCGACTTCAGCGTGCCTTCGAGGGCCGCCTCGAACTCGGCGTCGGTGAGGTCGTTGTCGACGATCACGTCGCCGGTGGAGGTCATGGAGGAACCGGGGTCGTCCATCACGACGACGGGGCCGGCCTCGGGGTTGGGTTCGTACTCGGTGGTGGTGGTGGTGGTGGTGGTCTGGTCGCTCATGGTGTCGTTTCGTTGTGTTGGCGGTGCGCGGCCTCGGTCTGCCGGGCGCCGGGTCATCGGTCGATGACACAGGGTCGGGGGCACGCGTGACGTGCCGGATGGGTTGTGTGGTGGTCGTGGGAGCGCATCGATGCGGGACATCGGCGGCCATCGCCACGACGTGACGGCTGGACCTGGGTCCACCCGAACAGCCCATGGTCCCCGATCCGGGACCGAATTGCAATGTCGGGCTCGGCCCCGTGCAGGTCGGCGAGGGCAGGACCACGGCCCGGCCGGTCGACGCCCGCCGACTATCGTGGCGACGCACGACGCCTCGCCCGGCCCCGAATCGGGTCGATCCACGCGGCGTCCGCCGCCCGGCCCGGCACCGTGACGGCGTGGACATGCCGCCCCTGGAGCACCATGAGTCCCACCGACCAACTCGGGCCCGTGCCGATCGACCTGGACGAGTTGGTCGAGGTCGCGGGACGGCTGGCCGATGCGGCCCGGCGCCAGACCCTCGCCGGCTTCCGCCGCCCGCTGCTGGTCGAGGACAAGGCCGGAACGGCCGCCAGCACGATCGATGGCTCCGGCTTCGACCCGGTGACGGTGGCCGACCGTGCCGCCGAGGCCGCCATGCGGGAGGTCCTGCGTGACCTTCGTCCCGATGACGGCGTGCGTGGCGAGGAACTGCCCGACACGACCGGCTCGTCGGGACTCACCTGGGTCCTGGACCCGATCGACGGCACCCGGTCCTACATCGCCGGCATGCCCACCTGGGGCACCCTGATCGCAGTGTCCGACGGCACCGGCCCGTTCCTCGGCATCGTCGACCAACCGCACGTCGGCGAGCGCTTCGTGGGCATCGATCACGCCGACCGGCGCCAGGCATGGCTGCAGCGGGATGGTGGCCGGTCCCCGCTGCGCACGCGCACCACGGGGCTCGCCGAGGCCGTGTTGTTCACCACCTTCCCCGAGGTCGGCGCGCCGGCCGAGCGGACGGCCTTCGAGCGGGTCCGAGACCGGGTCCGGATGACCCGCTACGGGGCCGACTGCTATGCCTACGCGCTGCTGGCCGCCGGCCACGTGGACCTGGTGGTCGAGGCGGGTCTCAAAGCGCACGACGTGCACGCGCTGGTCCCGATCGTGGAGGCTGCCGGCGGGGTCGCCACGGCCTGGGACGGCTCCCCCGGCCACGAGGGTGGGCGCTTCCTGGCGGCCGGTTCGGCCGACCTCCACCGCGTCGCGATGGACCTGTTGGCCGGCGGTCCCCACGAGGATTGAACGGACGCCGGACTCGTGCTCGCGCAACGGGGGCGTCGCGGGTCCTGACGAGCCCGGGACCCCTGTCCTGATACACGCGGATTCCTGTCCGAACGAACGAGGAGGGACGACCGTGTCGGCATGCCCGTCGATATGGTCGAGACCTGTCCTGAGCCGCTTGCCGTAGGGGTCCCCGTGAGGTTCGGCCGCTTCCGCTCCACCTCGAACCCGTCGGGGCCTGACGCCGCGACCGGTTCCGGGTCGACCCTGGTCGAAGGGTTCGGGCCGGTGCCGGACGACCACCCCAAGGACGCCTTCTTCACCAGTCCGCTGCGGGTGACCGACCTCACGGCCGACACCGAGGACCACCCCGACGGCATGCGCGCAGCCTTCGTCGCGACCGTCCGTGATGCCGAGGGCCGCCGCTGCCCCGAGATCGCCGTCCATGCCCGCATCACTGGCCCCCATCGCCTCGCGACCGGCATGGGTCACACCTCGATGATGGGCACGGTGACCTTCCGGATGGCCGGACCCGTCGGCACCTACACCTGCCAGGTCGAGGACGTCGCCGGGGGTGCGCTGGGCCTCGACCTCGAGGCCAGCACGCTGACCGCCACCGTCGACGTGCGCCCGGAGCCGACGTAACCCCCGACGCGCACACCATCTCCCGGGCGCATTGGAGTTCCTCGCTTCGCTCGGAACGTCCACGGCTGACCCGCCACGGGTTGCCTACGCTGGCGCCATGGAACCCACTGCCCTGACCATCGTCAGCCAGCTGATCGTCGACGCCCAGACGCGCCACGGTGCCGCCGCCCTGCGTCGACTCGACGTCGCGCCGGACCTGCTGGACGACAGCATGGACCAGGTCCTGGCGCTGGGCGGTCGGGTCGGCCTCGACTGGTGCGTTGTGGATGGCGTCGAGGTGGGAGGCTTGCCGGCAGACGAGGACCTCGCGATCGTGTGGTTGCACGGCGACGACGACCCGCACCCGTTGGTGCCGCTGGACGACTGACCGCCGTTGCGACCAGGGTCCGCGGTGCCGACGCAGTCAGCGGCCGGCCTCGACGGTCGTGACCGAACAGTCGACCATCCGCTCGACCCGGCTGGGAAGGTCCATCTTGAGCCACCGCGACATCCCGGCCGGCAGGGTCGACACGATCACCTCGTCGAACTCCTCGGCCTTCACGACCGTACGCACGGCCGCCACGGGATCGGAGTCGCCGATCTCGCCGTCCGCGGTCCCGCCCAGCGACGCCACCTTCTCGATCATCGCGCGCAGGCGGTGCGACGACCGCCGGCGTGCCTGGTCGACCGCCTTGTTGTCGGCCCCCGGGTCGTGGACGCCGAAACTGTCGTCCGGCGCGTTCCAGGAGGATTCCTTCGCGACCTCGATCATCGGGACGACGACGTAGAACTCCGTCGCGCCGGCGTCGATGCGGTCCTTGACGTGCCGTTCCAGCTCTGCTCCACCCATCGACTGGTTTGCAACGATCAGTCGCCTGCCCATGGTGGCTCCCTTCGTCGGTGTGCAACACAGGCTAGTTCATCCGTGGCGGCCCGACCATGGTCCTTTCGGTGCGGTGGCCCCAGCATCCACGATCCGGCACGAGCGCGACGGGCCGGTGACTTGACAGCAACCGGTCGTCGATGCGACCGTGCTGCCATGACCCGACCCGACCGCGCCGTCACCAGTACCCGCGTCATGGTCGGCGACGCCATTCGCCCGGCCCGGGTCGAGGTCGCGGACGGGCACGTCACGGCCGTGGTCGACCCCGGCGTCAGGGGTTCGGCAGGCATCGACGTGCTGCACGACGTCGGCGACCTGGTGGTGCTGCCCGGCCTGGTCGACAGCCATGTCCACGTCAACGAACCCGGGCGCACCCACTGGGAAGGCTTCGCCACGGCCACCCGGGCCGCGGCGCTGGGCGGCGTGACCGCGATCGTGGACATGCCGCTGAACTGCCTGCCACCCACGACCGACGTCGCGGCGCTGGTCACGAAGCGGGCGGCCGCCGCGGGCCAGGTGGTCGTCGACACCGCCTTCTGGGGTGGGGCGGTCCCCGGCAACGACGACGAGTTGGCGAGGCTGCACCAGGCCGGTGTCCGTGGTTTCAAGGCGTTCCTGTGCGACAGCGGGGTGCCCGAGTACGGCTGCGTCCATCCGCGGGACCTGGTCCCGTTGCTGGAGCGGATCGCCGCCCTGGACACGACCCTGCTGGTCCACGCCGAGGATCCGGACATCTGCGACGCCGCGGCCACCGCCGTGGCCGGTCGCGACGTGCGCGCCCATGCCTCCTGGTTGGCGAGCCGCCCGCCCGGCGCCGAGGTGGCGGCCATCGGCGCACTGGTCGAGGGGGTCCGGCGGACTGGTGCGCGCGTCCACGTGCTGCACCTGTCGGCGGCGGCGGCCGGACCGGTGCTGGCCGATGCCCGGTCCGAGGGGTTGCCGATCACGGTCGAGACCTGTCCGCACTACCTCACCCTCCACGCCGAGGACATCCCGGACGGGGCAACCGAGTTCAAGTGCGCGCCCCCGATCCGCGAACGGGCCAACGCCGACGCGCTGTGGGACCTGCTGGGCGATGGCGTGATCGACGCGATCGTGTCCGACCACTCCCCCTGTCCCCCAGCCGACAAGGTGCCGGAGCGCGGGGACTTCCTGGCCGCGTGGGGCGGCATCGCGTCGCTGCAACTCGGACTCCCGCTGGTGTGGACCTCCGCCCGCGCCCGCGGCCACGACCTGTCCGACGTGGTGGCCTGGATGGCGGCCGGCCCGGCCGCGATCGGCAGCTTGGAGGATCGCGGCCGGATCGAACCGGGCGCAGTGGCCGACTTGGTAGCGTTCGATCCCGATGCCACCTGGGAGGTCGACGGCTCGCAACTCGCACACCGCCACCCCGTGACCCCCCACCACGGCCGGACCGTGACCGGCCGGGTCGTGCACGTGTGGGCCCACGGCCGCCCGCTCGTGGCTGACGGGCGGCTCGTGGGGCCGCCACGCGGACGGTTGTGCTGACGTGGTGACCATGCTCGGGGCCGTCCATCGCCCCCGCCCCGGACGGGTGGACCTCGCCGCGCGCCGCCTCGGCGGCCTGGTGGTGGCGAGCAGTGACGAGTTCTTCGGCGCGGCCGACCACCTGCTGGCGCCCGGACCGTCGACGTTCGACCAGGCCGCCTACGTCGACCGCGGCAAGTTGGTGGACGGCTGGGAGACTCGCCGTCGCCGGGACGACGGACACGACTGGTGCGTGGTCCGCCTGGGCGTCGCCGGCGTGGTCGACGAGGTCGTCGTCGACACCAGCCACTTCGTCGGCAACCACCCGGCCGAGGTGTCGGTGGAGGGCACGGTGTCCGACGACCTGGTGCCGGACGACGACTGGTTCCCGCTGGTGGTGCGGAGCACGCTGCAGGGTGACGAACTCCAGTCCTACGCCGTCGCCGACGGACGCCGAGTGACCCACGTGCGCCTGTCGATCCATCCCGACGGCGGCGTCGCGCGCTTCCGCGTCTTCGGCCGTGCCGCGGTCGACCTCCACCGGGCGGCCGACCCGGGCGGGCGCATGGACCTCGCCGCCGTGACCAACGGGGCCCGGATCGCCGTCTGTTCGGACCAGTTCTTCGGGGATGCGTCGAACCTGATCCAGGTCGGCGACGCCCGCGACATGGGCGACGGGTGGGAAACCCGCCGGCGCCGCACGCCCGGCTGCGACTGGGTCGTCGTGGAACTCGCGACCACCGGCGTGGTCGAGCGCGTGGAACTCGACACCACCCACTTCCGGGGCAACTTCCCGGACCGCTGCGAACTGGAGGTGGTGCACGCCCCGGACGGGGACCTGGCCACGGTTGCCGACGACGACTGGATCGCCATCGCGCCGCCCGAGCGGATGCACCCCCATGCCCGTCACGTCATCGGCGTGGCCGAGCCGCTGCCGGCCACCCACCTGCGGCTGTCGGTCCATCCCGACGGCGGGGTCGCACGGCTGCGCGCCTTCGGCGCGGTGACCGACGACGGGTGGGACCGGGCCGGCGTCCGCCTGCTCGACGCCATGCGTGCCCAGGAGGCGCGCGACGTCCTCGCGGCCTGCTGCGGTGCGACCGCGTGGGTCGACGAGATGCTGGACCGCCGTCCCCTCGGCACCCCCGACGCGCTGCTGGCCGCCGCTGACGAGGCCTGGGCCGACCTGTCCGACGACGACCACCGCGAGGCGTTCGCGGCCCACCCGCGCATCGGCGAACGGTCGGCCTCCGCCCTGTCGACCCGCGAGCAGTCCGGCGTCGCCGATGCCGGAGCCGACGTCCAGCAGCGGCTCCGCAAGGGCAACGCCGCCTACGAACGACGCTTCGGGCACGTGTTCCTGATCCGCGCCGCCGGGCGCTCCGCCGACGAAATGCTGACGGCCCTGGAGGAACGACTGGGCAACGACCCGGCGACCGAACTCGCGATCGCCGCCGACCAGCAACGACAGATCACCGCGCTGCGACTGCGGGCATGGCTGCGGGCCGGGCGCCACGGATGACGCCATGGGACACCCCCGACCGGCCCCTCGGTTCCAAACCCAGTCGAGTGTGCGGAGCAGCGCGGAATGCCGCACCAGGCCGCCCACTCGATGTGATGGCGCAGGCACGCACGACGACGGAGTCAGCATGGGCCTGAGCACACACGTCCTGGACACGGCCACGGGCCGACCGGCGGTGGGCGTCGACGTCGTCGCCCACCGTCGTGTCGGCGACGACTGGGCCGAGGTGGGACGGGGCACCACCGACGGCGACGGCCGCATCGCCGACCTCGCCGGCGAGGACCCACGGGCCGGCGTGCTCCGACTGACCTTCGACGTCGGCGCGTGGCACGTGGCGGCCGGCATCACCGGGTTCTGGCCCGAGGTGGCCATCACGTTCGTCGTGGACGACCCGACCGGTCACCTGCACGTGCCGCTGCTGCTGAGCCCCTATGGCTACAGCACGTACCGCGGGAGTTGACGATGCCGCCGGACGCCGACGCCACGTCGACCGGCAGACCCGACAGTGGCCGGCGACTGGGGGCCGACGCGGTGGACGTCCTGCTCGCCGACGTCGAGGCTGCGGACGCCGTGGCCGCCGCGGCCTGGCCCGGCCGTCCCACCCGGCGACAGCCGGTGCAGGTGCTCTACGTCCCGGCGGACCAGGTGACATCCGACACCACCCGCGCGGCCGGCGACCGCGCCGCCGGGCTGCTCCGCCGCCACGCGCCCGACGGGACCTTGCTGGCCGCGGCGACCGGGATCGCGGAAGGGGTCGCGGACGCGGTCCACGAGCGAGTCGTCCACAAGTTGGCGACCGAACCGGTGGAGGACCTGCGGGTCGACTTCGAGGACGGGTACGGCCGTCGCGCCGACGCCGTCGAGGACGAGCACGCCGTGGCCACGGGCCGGGCACTGGCCGACCTGCTGGACGGCGACGGCGCGCCGGCGTTCTGCGGCCTGCGGGTCAAGTCCTTCACCGATGGCCTCGCGCGCCGCAGCGTCGCCACGCTGGACCTGTTCCTGGCCGCGCTGCTGGACCGGGCGGGTGACCTGCCCGCGGGCTTCGTCGTCACGTTCCCCAAGATCGTGTCGCCCGACCACGTCGCCACCTTCGTCGAGGTGCTCGCGGCCCTGGAGGACGCCCACGACCTGGCGCCCGGGTCCCTGCGATTCGAGGCCCAGGTCGAGACCACCGCGTCGGTGCTCGACGGGCACGGGCGGGTGGCGCTGCGGGCGATCCGCGATGCCGGGGCCGGCCGCCTGGTGGCCGCGCATGTCGGGATCTTCGACTACACCGCCGCGCTCGGCCTGCCTGCGGAGGAGCAGCGGCTCGACCACCCGGCCTGTGACTTCGCCCGCCACCTGCTCCAGGTCACCTTCGCCGACACCGACGTGCTGCTGTCCGACGGGTCCACCAATGTCCGCCCGGCCGACGACGGGGAGGCCGAGGTGCTTGCCACCTGGCGCCGCCATGCCGCCCACGTCCGCCACTCGCTGGCGCACGGCTACGTCCAGGGCTGGGACCTCGACGCGTCCCACCTCGTCAGTCGCTACGCGACCGTGTACGGCCACCTGCTGGACGGACTCGACGAGGTCCTGGCACGGTTGGCGGCGTGGGAGGCCGGGACGTCCGGCTCCACGATGGACGAACCCGCGACGATCGCCGTGCTGTCACGGCGGGTGGACCGGGCCCGCGCCTGCGGTGCCCTGCCGTCGGACGGGTCCACGGATCCCGGCCCGACCGCGCCGACGGACGCGCCCAACCGCGCCGCCCCGACCTGACCCCGGGGGGCGCCCGAAGGTGCCAGGACCCGGGGTGAGGACCCCGATGTGGTCCGATCGGTCGCGTGAGCCGACCGGAACTGCCATCCTGCAACCGGCAGCCCACTGCGACGAACGGGATCACCCCATGGCCATCAGCCTCGGACACACCCAGTACGGCAAGGACCAGATCCGGGTGGTCCGGGTGCTGCGGGACACCGAACCGCACCGAATCTTCGACTACAACGTGTCGGTCAGCCTGGCCGGCGACTACGAGGCGGTCCACCGGGACGGCGACAACCGCCACGTCCTCCCCACCGACACGGCCAAGAACACCACCTTCGCCTACGCGGCACGTGACGAGGTGGTGCAGACCCCCGAGGACTACGGCCTCGCGCTGGCCCGCCACTTCGTCGACGACGTCGACCCGGTCCACCGCGCGCGGATCCGACTCGACCTGTACCCGTGGACCCGGCTGGCCACCGGCGACGGCCCGGACCCGTACGCGTTCGTCCGCACCGGTGGCCTGGTCCGCACGGCCTGCGTGACCCACGACGGCACCGACTCCTGGGTGGTATCCGGGTTGCGGGACATGACGATCCTCAAGACCACCGACTCGCAGTTCGAGGACTTCCTGGTGGACGACTACACCACGCTCCAACCGGCCCGGGACCGGATCCTGGCGACCACGGTGACCGCGCAGTGGCTCCACACCGGCACCGACCACGACTGGGACGCGGCCTTCGACACGGTCCGGACCGCGATGCTGGCGGCATTCGCGGACACCTACAGCCTGGGCCTGCAGCACAGCACGTGGGCGATGGGCGAGGCCGTGCTCGAGGCCGCCCCGGACGTGGCCGAGATCCGCTTCTCCTGCCCGAACTCGCACCACTTCGCCTACGACCTCGGCAAGGTCGGGATCGACAACCCGAACGAGGTCTTCCACGCCGACGACCGGCCCTACGGGTTGATCGAGGCCACGATCCGCCGCGACGACGCCCCGGACCCCGGTCCGGCCGCCTTCGACCCCGGCCAGGGCTGGTAGCCAGCCGTTGGACGGCCGCGGTACCCCCTGTCCAGGCGCGCTCGACCCGTCGTCGCAGGCGTCAGTGCTTCTGCGCGTCGAACCAGGTGACGCCGGTCGCGGTGTCGACGTCCAGTGGCACCGCCAGTTCGGCCACGGCGCCCATGGCGTCCACGACCAGCGAGGTCGTGTCGTCCAGTTCGTCGTCCGGGCACTCCAGGATGATCTCGTCGTGCACCTGCAACACCATGCGCGAGGCCATTCCGGCGGCGGCCAACTGGTCCCCCACGGCGATCATCGCGAGCTTGATGATGTCGGCCGCAGTGCCCTGGATCGGGGCGTTCAGGGCCATGCGCTGGGCCATCTGCTGGCGGTTGCGGTTGGTCGACAGCAGGTCCGGCAGGTATCGGCGGCGCCCGAACAGGGTGGTGGTGTAGCCCTCGCGGGTGGCGTCGACCACCGCCGCCTGCAGGAACTCGTGGACCTTCGGGAAGCGCACGAAGTAGGCGTCCACGATCTCGGACGCCTCGTCGGGCGGGATTCCGAGTTGCTGGCCCAGCCCGTACGGCGTCAACCCGTACGCCAGCCCGTAGTTGACCGCCTTGGCGCGATCCCGCAGGCCGCCGTCGACGTGCTCCAACGGGAGGTCGAACACCTTCGCCGCGGTGGTGGCATGGATGTCCTCGCCGGAGCGGAAGGCCGTCAGCAGGCCCTCGTCCTCGCAGAGGTGGGCCATGACCCGCAACTCGATCTGGGAGTAGTCCGCGACCAGCAGGTGGTGGTCGGCGGCGGCGGTGAAGGCTCGCCGGATCTCGCGGCCCTCGGCCCGTCGGACCGGGATGTTCTGCAGGTTGGGGTTCGACGACGACAGCCGCCCGGTGGCCGCGACCGTCTGGGACAGCGTGGTGTGGATCCGCCCGGTCTGGTCGTCGGCCAGCGGCGGAAGCGCATCGATGTAGGTCGACAGCAGCTTGGTGACCTCGCGCCACTCCAGGATCGCCGGGATGATGGGGTGGCTGTCGATGATGTTGCCGAGCTGGGTCGCGTCGGTCGACCACCCGGTCTTGATGCGCTTGGTCTTGGGCAGCTCCAGTTCGGTGAACAGCACCTCCTGCAACTGCTTGCCAGACCCGACCAGGAACTCCCGACCGGCGTGGTCGTGGATGGTCAGTTCCAGGTCGCGGGCACGGGCGGTCATCGTGGTCGACATCTCGTCGAGCACGTGGCGGTCGACGCACATGCCGGCCCGTTCCATGCCGGCCAGGACCTCGACCAGGGGCAGTTCGATCTCGTCCAGCAGCTTGCGTTGGTCCCGATCGTCGAGTTGTTCGCGCAGCACGTCACCCAGCTGGCGCACCGCCTCGGCCCGCAGCGCCCGAGCCTCCCACTCGTCGTCGCCCACCTCCAGGCTCAGTTGGCCGTCGTCGGCCTGGTCCCCGGCAACCTCCAGGCGGCGGTGGAGGTATTGCAGGGCGAGCGCCTCCAGGCTGAACGAGCGCTGGGCCGGAGCCAGCAGGTAAGCCGCCAGTTCGGTGTCGATCGAGACCCCGTCGAGGTCGACACCCAGCCCGGTCGCGACGTGGTCGAGGACCTTGGCATCGTGGGTGACCAGGGCGCGCGGGCCGGCCAGCAGTTCGGCCAGCGCCGTGCGGTCGTCGTCGGTCGCCTCGTCCAGCACCAGGCTGACCGGGTCGCCGTCGGCGTGCGACAACCCCAGCGCGTCCAGGTGCAGGTGCGGGACCCGGTCCGACACGTCCGCGACCACCGCGACGGGGTCCTCGCCCAGGCCGCCCAACCACCCGCGCAGGGCGCCTCCCTCCAGTCGTGTCGGCACCCGGCGAAACCCGGTGGCCTGTTCCTCGGCGACCGCATCGTCGAGGACCTCCTCGGCGAAGCGGTCGTACAGCGCGCGGAACTCCAGGGTCGCGAACAGCTTGCGGATCGCGTCGGCGTCCCACGGGCTCAGGCGCAGGTCGTCGAGGTCGGCCTCGACGTCGACATCGCGACGCAGCTGCATGACCCGCCGGTTGATCCGGACCTGGTCCTCGTGCTCGACCAGCATCGCCGGCACCTTCTTCCCGGCGACCTGCTCGATGTTGTCGTAGACCCCGTCGATGTCCCCGAACTGGTTGACCAGCTTCGCCGCGGTCTTGTCCCCCACGCCGGGGACGCCGGGGAGGTTGTCCGACTTGTCCCCGCGCAGGGCCGCCATGTCGACGTAGCCCTCCGGTCGCACGCCGTAGCGCTCCTCGACCGCGTCGGGGGTCATCTCGGCCATCTCGCTGATGCCCCGCAGGGTGTAGAGCACCGTGATGTGCTCGTTGGGCAACTGCATGGCGTCGCGGTCACCCGTGACGACCTCGGCATGCCACCCCTGGGCGACCGCGCGCTCGGCGATGGTGGCCAGCACGTCGTCGGCCTCGACCCCCGACAGGGTCAGCACCGGCAGCTTCAGGACGTCGCAGACCTGCTTGATCAGGTCGACCTGCGGGCGGAACTCGTCCGGGGGCGCCGACCGGTTCGCCTTGTAGTCCGCGAAGGCCTTGGTCCGGGAGATGTCGCGGCCCTGGTCGAATGCCACCGCGACCCCGTCCGGATCGCGATCTCCCAGCATCTTGATGAGCATCGAGGTGAACCCGTACACGGCGTTGGTCAACATCCCGGTCTGGGTCCGAAGCGTGTCCGGCAGGGCGTAGAAGGCCCGGTAGGCCAGCGAGTGGCCATCGAGCAGCAACACGGTCGGACGGTCGTCGGCCACCGAACACTCCAAGGGCTGTCGGAAACGCCGAGTCTAGGTGCCCTCGCTGACCGGCCACGGGTCGCACGACATGGCCGACGGACCGTCAGCCCGGCCGGCAGCGCCTAGCGTGACGTCCATGGACAACCCCACGCCCGTGACGCCCGTCGACGAGGTCCCCGGCATCGTGGCGCGGGCGCGGTCCGGGTTCGCGGCCGGTCAACTCGCCTCCGTCGCCGATCGTCGCCACCACCTGCAGGCCCTGCGATCGTTCGTGCTCGACGAACGTGACCGGCTGGCCGAGGCCCTGGTCGACGATCTCGGCAAGCCGCCGACCGAGGCGTGGTCGACCGAGATCGGGTTCGTGGTCAACGAGATCGACCACGCCCTGGACCACCTCGAGGAATGGACCGCACCACGACCCGTCCCGGTCCCGATGTCGTTGCGTCCCGGCTCGGCCGAGGTGGTCCCGCAGCCACGCGGGGTCGCGACGATCATCGCGCCGTGGAACTACCCGGTCCAGTTGCTGCTGTCACCGCTGGTGGCCGCACTGGCCGCCGGCAACACGGCCGTGCTCAAGCCCTCCGAGGTGGCACCGGCGGTCGCGCGGGTCGTCGCCGAGCGGCTCGGCAGCCACGTGCGTCCCGACGTCGTGGGCGTGGTCACGGGCGGGGTCGACGAGACCACCGCGCTGCTGGCGGAGCGGGTCGACCACGTCTTCTACACCGGCAACGCCGCGGTCGGGCGGATCG
Organism: Nitriliruptorales bacterium; assembly: GCA_038233055.1. GTDB lineage: Bacteria > Actinomycetota > Nitriliruptoria > Nitriliruptorales > Nitriliruptoraceae > Salsipaludibacter. The sequence goes on along the minus strand of JBBSMS010000001.1, from coordinate 50,491 downwards.
TCATGCGCGCGGCCGCCGAGCACCTGACGCCGGTCACGCTCGAACTGGGTGGCAAGAGTCCCGCGATCGTGACCCGCGACGCCGACGTCGAACTGGCCGCGAAGCGGATCGCGTTCGGCAAGTTCGTCAACGCCGGCCAGACCTGTGTCGCCCCCGACCACGTGCTGGTCGACCGCCGGATCGAGGACCGCTTCCTCACGGCCCTCACCGGTTCGGTTGCGGCCTTCTACGGCGACGACCCTGCCACATCGCCCGACTACGCGAGGATCGTCAACACCCGCCACCACGACCGCCTGACCGGAATGCTCGCCGCCGGGGGCTACGATCGGGTCGTGGTGGGTGGCGACGGCGACCGCGACCGGTGCTACCTCGCGCCGACGGTCCTGGCCGGGATCGCCGACGACGCAGCGGTGATGGCCGACGAGATCTTCGGGCCGATCCTGCCCGTGGTGGCGGTCGACGACGCCCGCGCGGCCGTCGGACGGGTCAACGCCGACGCGAAGCCGTTGGCGCTGTACGTGTTCACGTCCTCGGACCGCCAGGCCGGGGCCATCCTCGACCAGACCACCTCGGGCGGGGCACTGGTCAACCACACGCTGCTGCACCTCGCGGTGCCGGAACTGCCGTTTGGTGGGGTCGGCGAAAGCGGCATGGGCGCGTACCACGGGCGGACCGGCTTCGACACCTTCAGCCACCTCCGGTCCGTACTCACGGCCTCGACCCGGGTCGACCTGCCCCTGCTGTACCCGCCGTTCACCCGGGCCAAGCAGTGGCTGTTGCGCCGGCTGCTGTGACCCGCGACGTCACTACGCTCGCGAGCCCCTGCCACGAGGACCCGGGACGATGAGCGACGTGCCGAGCGACGTACTGCTGGTGGATCGTGACGACCGTGGCGTGGCCACGGTCACACTGCACCGGCCCGACGTTCGCAACGCGCTCTCCCCCGAGTTGATGACGGCGCTGGAGGCCGCGCTGGCCGACCTCGCCACCGACCCGGGCCTGCGCGTGCTCGTGCTCACCGGGACCGGCGAGGTGTTCTGTGCCGGTGGCGACCTCGAGTGGATGCGACAGGGTCGGGACAAGGACGCCGACGAGCACGAGGCGGACTCGGCCCGACTGGCGCGCGTGTTCCGGGCCGTGGACGAGTTCCCCACCCCGGTCGTCGGCCGCATGAACGGCCACGCCATCGCCGGCGGGACCGGACTGATGTGTGCCTGCGATGTCGTGGTCGCCGTGGAGGGCGCCAGGATGGGGTTCACCGAGGTGCGGCTGGGCATCGCGCCGGCGACCATCTCGCGGATCGTGCTGCCCAAGATCGGCCCCGCCGCCGCCCGTCGCTGGTTCCTGACCGGCGAACTCTTCGACACCGGCGTGGCGGCCACGATGGGCCTGGTGCACGAGGTCGTGGCGCGCGAGGACCTCGACGAGGCGGTGGAGGAGGTCGTGCAGGCACTGCTGGCCGGGGCGCCGCGGGCCCAGCGCCGCACCAAGGAACTGGTCCGGACGGTGCTGGCCGACCCCGCCACCGCCGAGGAGCACACGATCCCCCTGATCGCCGAGTTGCGCGTCGGCGACGAGGGCCAGGAGGGCATGGCGGCCTTCTTCGACCGCCGGCCCCCCGCCTGGTCGCCGGCGGCGACCGACGCCGGTTCGGCCAGCGCGTGACCGGCCCGATCGAGCGTGTGCTGGTGGCCAACCGGGGCGAGATCGCCCGCCGGATCATCCGGACCTGCCGCGACCTGGGCATCGCCACCGTCGCCGTCCACAGCGCTGTCGACGCGACCGCGCCGTACGTGGCCGAGGCCGACCACGCGGTCGCCCTGCCGGGCGACCCGGTTGCCGCCGAGCTGGACGTCGACGCGATCGTCGCGGCCGCCGTCGACACCGGCTGTGACGCCGTGCATCCCGGCTACGGCTTCCTGTCCGAGAACGCCGCCCTGCCACGAGCGTGCGACCGCGCCGGGCTGGCCTTCGTCGGCCCCCGGGCCGAGGTCATCGAACTGATGGGCGACAAGGCCGCCGCGAAGGCCGTGGCGTCCGACGCGGGCGTGCCGGTGTTGGACTCGGTGGACCCGGCTGGGATGGCACCCGACGAGGTCCGTGACGCCGTCGCCGCGATGGGCCTGCCGGTGCTGGTCAAGGCCGTGTCCGGTGGCGGTGGCAAGGGCATGCGCCGTGTCGAGCACCTCGACGACCTGGCCACTGCCCTGGAGGGTGCCGCCCGCGAGGGCGCCGCCTCCTTTGGCGACGACCGCCTGCTGGTGGAACGGTTGCTGGGTGCGCCCCGTCACGTCGAGGTCCAGGTCGCCGGCGACGACCACGGCGGTGCGGTGCACCTGTTCGAACGCGACTGCTCGATCCAGCGTCGGCACCAGAAGGTGGTCGAGGAGGCTCCCTCCCCGGCGCTGGACCCGGACCTGCGCGCCGCCATGGGGGCCGCCGCCGTCGACCTGGTCGAGGCGGTGGGCTACACCAACCTCGGGACGGTCGAGTTCCTGCTCGACACCGCCGGCGACGGCACGGACTTCTTCTTCCTCGAGATGAACACCCGCCTGCAGGTCGAGCACCCCGTCACCGAGGCCATCACCGGCCTGGACCTGGTTGCGTGCCAGTTCGCCATCGCCGCCGGTGGCACCGTGCCGACCGTGCCCGCAGCGCCCCAGGGCCACGCCATCGAGGTGCGCCTCTACGCCGAGGACGTGTCCGCCGGGTTCCTGCCCCAGGCCGGGCGCATCCAACGCTTCACGATCGGGGATGGCGTCCGGGTCGACGCCGGCGTCGAGAGGGGTTCTGTCGTCACGCCCCACTACGACCCCATGCTGGCCAAGGTGATCGCCCACGGCGACACGCGGGAGGCGGCGCGACTCCGGCTGCTGACGGCGCTCGGGAACAGCCGCATCACCGGCGTCGTGACGAACCTCGAACACCTGGTGGACGTGCTGCGGAACCCCGCGTTCGCCGAGGGTCACGTCACCACTCGCTTCCTCGACGACCACCTCCCGGACTGGACGCCGGAGTCGCTGCAACGCGGCGAGTCGGCGGCCGTCGCCGCGGCGCTCGCGGCGCGCGCGAACGTGCCGAGCCGGACGACGTCCGGCGGGGCCGGCCCCGCCGCGGATCCGTGGGCCACCCTGGGACCATGGCGGAACGGACCCGGTGGCGGATGGTCCGTCGCGTTCGGCCCGACGGCCGACGACACCACGCGCTGGCGCGTCACCACGACTGCCGAGGGTTGGGCAGTTCGGTCCGACGACAGCGATGACGTGCGGACCGTCACGTCCCAGTCGGTCGTTGTGCTCGCCGGCCCCATGGCCGACGGCACGGTCACGATGGCCGTGGACGGCGTCGAGCAGCACCCGATGGTGGTCGATCGCGACGGCGACCACGTGTGGCTGTCCCGGATGGCCCACGGCAGTCGGCGCTTGGCGGCCCCGCGCCGCGTCCGCCACGTCGACCGCATCCTCACCCCCGGCGCCGCCACCCTGGCCGCGCCCATGCCGGGCCAGGTCGTGGCGGTACCGGTGGCCGAGGGCGACCGGGTCGAGGCCGGCGACGTGCTGGTGGTGGTCGAGGCCATGAAGATGGAGCACCCCGTCGTCGCCCCCGGGCCGGGCGTCGTGGCGTCACTGGCCGTCGCCGTCGGTGACGCGGTCACCGGGGACCAGGTGCTGGTCGACATCGCCGTCGAGGAACCGGGCGACGACGTCGACGAACCCCCGGCCGAGGAGGACTCCGATGCGTCCTGACCACGTGACCATCGTCGAGGTGGGGCCCCGAGACGAGCTCCAGAACGAATCCGCCACGGTGCCGACCGACGTCAAGGTCGCCGTGGACCTGGACGCCCTGGTCGAGATCTCGGTCTGGATGGCCGGGGAACTGGGTCGCCCGTCGCCCAGTCGGGTCGTCACGGCCCTGCTGGCCACGCGCGATCGCGAGGAGTGACCGGGTCGGGCCGGCGGTCGATCACAGGTACAGGCCGGTGGTCGAGTCCGTACGGACCGAGGCGACCGCGTGGACGTCGCGTTCCCGGACGATGAGGTAGGTGTCGCCACGGACGTCGACCTCGATCGCGTCCTCTGGCAGGTACAGCACCTCGTCCGTCGGCGTGACCGTGCGGACGTGGGGACCGACCGCCTTCACCTCGCCCCACAGGCCCTTGCGGTCGGCCGAACTGGCCGTGGCCGGGATCAGGATGCCGCCCCGGGTCGTGCGCTCGGAGCCCTCGGGGAGCGCCACCAGCACCCGATCGCCCAGCACCTGCACGCTTCGACGGCTCTCGTCGTCCATCAGGCAGCCTCGGATCGGTGGGACTCGGGGTGCGCCACGTCGTGGCGGTGCGGACCGCGCCAGTCGCAACCCGACCCCGGCGCGGTGGGATCGACGTGCGGTGGCTGGCTCAGGCGGTCGTCGCCGCGAGCACGCGGACGTACAGGTCACTGGTCACCCGTGGCGGCAGGACGGTGTCGGCGGCGGCGCCGACCACGGACAGGCCGTCGTCACCGCGCGCCACGATCTCGGCCCGCCGGCCCGGCAGCAGTCCGGCCGCCGCGAGCAGGCGCAGGGCGGGGCCGTCCTCCTCCAACTCCTCGGTGATGCGCACGACCTCGACCCGGCCCAGTGGGGCGTCGTCGGCGGTGACCGCGTCGGCCTGGTCAGCCGGCCGGGCCGTGCCCGGGATCGGGTTGCCGTGGGGGCAGGTGGCCGGGTCGTCGAGCAGGACGACCAGGCGGGCGTCGAGCCGCGCCGACACCTCCAGGCCCCACTCCTCGGCCTCGTCGTGCACCAGTTCCCAGGGCATGCCGATGACGTCGGCCAGCAGGCGCTCGGCCAGCATGTGGCGGCGCAGGTCGAGGTCGCCGTCGGACAACGCCGCGACGGCCGCGGCCGTGGGCGCAGGCATCGCGGGTTCGGTGGCGGCCGGGGCCGGCAACAGGTCGGTCACGGATCCTCGTGTCGATCGCGGGCGTGGGGACGCACGAAGGTAAGGGTAGCCTGACCTCACCGCCACCGACCGTCGCCGACCGCGTTCGTCAGCCGGCGATGCCAAGGACCTCCATGACCTCGTTCCCGGCGACGACCGGCGACCGCGCCGTGCCGACCGATGGCGTCGTCGGCGCCGCGGTCCCGGCCCTGTCGCTGCGCGGCATCACCAAGCGATTCGGGGACGTCACCGCGGTCGCCGACCTCGACCTGGACGTGCCGGACGGGTCGCTCACGGCCCTGCTGGGCCCGTCGGGCTGCGGCAAGACCACGGCGCTGCGCCTGATCGCCGGGCTGGAGACGCCCGACGCCGGGTCGATCCGGGTCGCGGGCGAGGAGGTCGCCGGGCCCACCACGTTCCGCGCGCCACACCGCCGCCGGGTGGGCCTGGTGTTCCAGGACTACGCCCTGTTCCCGCACCTCGACGTGGCCACGAACGTGGGCTACGGCCTGCGCCGCCTGCCCGCCGACGAGACCGCCCGCCGGGTCGACGACGCGCTCGACCTGGTGGGACTGACACGCGAACGCAGGCGCCGTCCCGACCAGTTGTCGGGTGGCCAGCAGCAACGGGTCGCGCTGGCGCGAGCACTGGCGCCACGTCCGGACGTGCTCCTGCTCGACGAGCCCTTCTCCAACCTCGACGCCGCGCTGCGGGTCGTCGTGCGCGAGGAGGTCCGCACCATCCTCCGGGCGACCGGCACCACCGGCGTCTTCGTGACCCATGACCAGACCGAGGCCCTGTCCCTGGCGGACCGGGTGGCCGTGATGCGGGCCGGGCACCTGCACCAGGTCGCCGCCCCGCACGAGTTGTACGCGCGTCCGGCCACCCGCTTCGTCGCCGAGTTCGTCGGCGATGCGCTCGCGATCCCGGCGACCCGCGCGGGTCAGTTCTTCGTCGACACGCCCCTGGGTCGGCTCGAGACCGTCGGTGCCGTCGGCGACGGGCCCCAGGCGGTGCTCGTACGTCCCGAGGAAGTCGAGGTCGGCCACGGCCTGAGTCCGGCGGCCGCCCGGGTCGTCGCGGTCACCTACTACGGCCACGACCAGGTCGTCACCGTGGAGGTCGCGGGGCTGGCCCTGCGGGCGCGGCTGGGCCCGGGCCGACAGTTCGCCGTGGGCGACCCGGTCTCGGTGGTCGTGCACGGACCGGTCGCGGCCTTCCCGGCCGACGACTGAACAACGCGGCCCCGGGCGCCGCGGCCCGCCCCCCAATGCCACCCGGACCGGCGTTCACGAGTGCTGGTTGACCACCCGGTGCACCGTCGGCAGGACGTGTCGGAGGTAGGTGCCCAGCCGCACGAACGATCGTCCTTCCTCGCGGAAGCGGTAGCTGATCGGGCACTCGCCGTAGCGGAAACCGCGCGCGACCAGGTCGAGTGTCAGGACCTGGGCATAGTTGAAGTCGTGGGCGATGACCGCGGCGTCCGCCGCCGCGGGCGACAGCACCCGGTAGCCCGACTGGCCGTCGCTGATCGGCAGGCGCGTCGTCCACGCGGTCCACGCCGTCAGGACCCGGTTGCCGAACCGCCGATGGGGCAGCATCCGGCTGATGTGGCCGTCGAAGCGACTGCCCACGAGGTAGTCCACCTCACCGCCCAGCACCGGCTCGACCAGGGTCGACAGTTCGGCCGGGTCGTACTCCCCGTCGGCGTCGCAGAAGGCCACCGCCACGGCGTCCAGTTCGCGCGCACGAGCCAACCCCTGGCGCACTGCGGCCCCCAGGCCGCCGTTGCGTGGCAGGCGCAGCACCTGGGCCCCGGCGGCCGCCGCCCGCGCGGCCGTCCGGTCCGTGGATCCGTCGTCGACGACCAGGCAGACGACCTCGTGGTCACGCACGCGGTCGGGGCAGCGCGCGACCACCCGCGCCACCGTGGCCTCCTCGTCGTGGGCGGCCAGGAACAGCACGACCGGCCCGGCGGCCTGCACCGGGTCGGGGCGGGCCGGCAGGGCGACCGGCAGGCGCCAGCGCCCCAGCGACGGCGCCACCCTCCCGACGACCCATGCGCAGGCAGTCCGGACGCCGTGGGCGACGCCGCCGGGCACGCCCGACGCGGTCGTCACGGGGGGCCGGCGAGCGGCTGCGTCGCCGGTCGTGGCCGGTGACACGAGACGGCGACTCGGGGGCGGGTGCGACGGCATCGATCGGCCTGTGTCGGAGCGGCGGCAGTCCGGGGCGGTGGGTCCGGGGCGGTGCGGAATCGTCGTGGACTCGGGGTAAGGTTAGCCTAAGCTACATTGCCGCACGTGCCCCGCGATCCGTGCCGATGTCCCCCCCCGGACGTCGGTCCTCGTCTGCCACCGGAGGTCCCATGCCGCGCGTCGTCGTCACGGGGGCCGCCGGCTTCATCGGACGCCACGTCGTGGCCGATCGCGTGGCCGCGGGATGGGAGGTCGTCGGGGTCGACCGCCGTCCGTGGCGCCCGGACCCGGTAGAGACCGTGGTCGTTGCCGACGTCCGTGACGAGGCGGTCGTCCCGCTCCTGGGTGCCACCGACGCCGTCGTCCACCTCGCCGGTGCGGCCGGCATCCGGTCCCGCGGGGCCGACGTGGCACGGCGGCGCTGGGACGACAACGTGCTGGCCACGGCCGTCGTGGCCGAACGGGCCGCCAAGTCGGCGTCCGTCGTGCTGGCGTCCTCGTCGTCGGTGTACGGCGGAGCCGGTCCCGTGGCGGCGTGGACCCCGTGCCGCGAGCACGACCTCCTCCACCCGCGCGGCGGCTACGCCCGCTCGAAGCAGGTCGCCGAACGCCTCGCCCGGCGCGCGCGAACCGGTTGCGGGCCGACCTCGATCGTGCGCCCGTTCACCGTTGCCGGCGAGGGCCAACGACCCGACATGGCGTTGGCGACCTGGCTCGAGGCAGCCCGTGAAGGGCGCGCGATCCGGGTATTGGGCGGACTCGACCGCCGCCGCGACGTGTCCGACGTCCGCGAGGTCGCGGCCGCCATCGGTCGCCTGCTCGACGGTGGGCACGACGGCACCTTCAACCTCGGATCAGGGGTCAGCCACACCCTCGGCGACCACCTCGCAGCCGTTCGCGACGTCACCGGCGTCGACCCCCTCGTCGAGGTCGTCGACGCCCCGGCCCGGGAGGTCGCGACGACCTGTGCCGACACGACCCGGCTCGCGCGCGCGGTCGGGTCCCTGCGGGCCACCCCGCTGCGTGACCTCGTGGCCCGCCAGGACGCCGCCCGACCGACCCACCACGGCGCGGCCGCCCGCGCCTCCTGACCTGTTCGGGAACGCGTGCACCGCCGGAACCGATCCACCACCTGCCACCAAACCACCTCCACCCAGGACCACCTGCCATGACCACCTTTCGCCTCGCCTGCTGCACCCTGGTGCTGCTCGCCACGCTGTCGGCCTGTTCGTCGTCCGACGAGACCCTCGTGATCTACTCGGGACGCAGCCAGAACCTCGTGGAACCGCTGCTGAACCGCTTCGCCGAGGAGTCCGGCACCTCGATCGAGGTCAACTACGGCGACACGGCCGACATGGCGTTGTTGCTGTCCGAGGAGGGCGACGCGACCGATGCAGACGTGTTCCTGGCCCAGAGCCCGGGTGCGGTGGCCTACGTCGATGGGCAGGGTCTGCTGGCGGCGGTCCCGGAGGACGTCCTGGACGCCGTGCCCGCCGAGTTCGTGGCCGACGACGGCAACTGGATCGGCGTGACCGGTCGCCAGCGCGTGCTGGTCTACAACGCCGACCTCGTGGACGAATCCGAACTCCCGGCCAGCGTCGACGACCTGGTCACCGAGCCCTACCGGGGGCGCGTGGCGGTCGCGCCACCCAACGGCTCGTTCCAGGACTTCGTGTCGGCGATGCGGGTGGAGCGGGGCGACGAGGCGACGTCGGCGTGGTTGGCCGGCCTCGTGGCCAACGACGTGGCCACCTACGCCAACAACAACTCCATCGTGGATGCGGTGAGCCGCGGCGAGATCGAGATGGGGCTGGTGAACCACTACTACAACGCGCGATTCCTGGACGAGAACCCGGACCTGTCCTCGGTCAACCACCGCTTCCCCGACGGGGACATCGGTGCCCTGGTGCTGCCGTCCACCGCGTCGGTGGTGGCCGGCACCGACCAGCCCGAGGCGGCCGCGGACTTCGTCCGCTTCCTGTTGTCCGACGAGGCCCAGCGCTACTTCGCGGACGAGACCTTTGAGTACCCGCTGGTCGACGGCGTCGAGCCTCGCACCTCCCTGCCGGCCCTGGCCGACCAGGATGTCCCGGAGGTCGACTACGCAGAACTCGGCGGCGACCTGACCGGCACACTGGACCTGATCCGCGACGCCGGGCTGAGCAGCTGATCGAGGGGTCCGGCCGGGGTTCGCCCGACCACCGACGGGCCGCCGGGTCCGATCACCGAGCCAGGGAGCGAGATGTCCGCCACCGACGTCGAGCCGGGCCTGTCCCCGGGAACCTCGCCCGACGGGGCCATGCCGCGCCCGCCCGGTGCAGGGGGTGCCCGCAGCCGGCTGGCCGGACGCGGTTGGGCCGTCCTGGCGGGGCTCGGATTCGCGGCCCCGTTGGCCTTCCTGGTGGTGCGGGTACTGGGCGATCTGGCCGGGCTCCGCGCGGTCGTCGGCGACGGGCGACTGCTCGCCCCCCTCGCACGCACGGTGGTGTTGGCGTCGCTGGTCTCGGTGACGTCGGCGTCGATCGGGACCGCCACGGCGTGGGTGGTCACCCGCACCGACCTGCCGGGCCGCCGCTGGTGGCGGCTGGCACTGCCGCTCCCCCTGGTCATCCCGTCGTTCATGGGCACGTTCGCGTTGTTGTCGGCCTTCGCACCGGGCGGGTTGTTCGCCGGCGTGCTGTCGTCCATCGGCATCACCTCGGTCCCCCAACTGCGCGGCCTGTGGGGATCCTGGCTGGTCCTCACCCTGTTCACCTATCCCTACGTCCACCTGGTGGTGGCCTCGCGCCTGAACCAGTTGCCGCCGTCCCTGGAGGAGGCCGCACGACTGTTCGGCCGCCGGCCGGGCGAGGTCTTCCGATCGGTGGTGCTCCCCCAGTTGACACCCGCGATCCTGGCCGGCGGACTGCTGGTCTTCCTCTACACCGTGAGCGACTACGGCGTGGTCGAACTCCTGCGATATGACGTGCTCACCCGTGTCATCTACGCCAGTCGGCTGGCAGACCCGGTCCTGTCCCTGAGCCTGTCGCTGTCCCTGGGGCTGCTGGCACTGACGGTGGCGGTGCTGGAACGGTTCTCCGCGGGACGCGACCGGGCCGCGGGGGCGCGCAGCGTCCGCGGGCTGCAGGTCCCGCTCGGTGCCTGGCGGGTCCCGGCCGTGTCACTGGTCGGCGTGGTGGTCGGCATCGCGCTGGTCGTGCCGGCGATGGTGCTGGTGGGATGGGTCGTCCGGGGCTGGTTGGCCGACAGCACGTCGTTGCTGCTCGACGACCCGGGTGCACTGGTGGCGCCACTCTGGGCCACGCTGCGGGTCAGCGTCCTGGCCGCGGTGACGGCCACGGTCGTGGTGCTGCCGATCAGCGTGCTGGCGACGCGACGGCGGGACCGGGTGGCCACGGCCGCGTCCACCGTGGTGGTGGCGGGGTTCGCCCTGCCGGGCCTGGCGATCGCGCTCGCGTTGGTGTTCTGGCTCCGCGGCACCGCGCTGTATCGCACCGAGGTCCTGCTCGTCGGGGCCTACGTGGTGCACTTCGGTGCGCAGGCGCTGCGGGCGGCCGAGGTGGCGGTGGCCTCGGTCCCGGCCCGGATCGAGGAGGCCTCGAACGTGTTGGGGGTGTCGGCCTGGCGACGCTGGCGCCGGGTGGAACTGCCGCTGATGCGTCCCGGCCTGCTGGCCGGTGCCGGGCTGGTCCTGCTGTCGGTCATGAAGGAACTGCCGGCGACCCTGTTGCTGGCACCCAACGGGTTCGAGACCCTCGCCACCCGCATCTGGAACGCCGCCACCGACGCCTTCTGGACCGACGCCGCGATCGCATCACTAGTCCTGCTGGCCCTGTCCGGAGGACTGACGTGGGTCCTGGTCATCCGCCGGGCCGACGCCCTGTGACCGCCAGGTCCGGACGACGCCGGGACGTCGTTGCAGCGCTGGCGGCTGCGGTCATCGCGTTGGCCGCGGCGCTGGCCGGCCTGGCCGTGCCCGCAACCTGGGGTGCGCGGACCACGGCCGACGAACCGCACTACCTGCTGACCGCCCTGAGCATCGCTCACGACGGCGACCTCGACATCGCCGACGAACTGGCCGACGAGTCCTGGCGGGACTTCCACCGGATCGACCTGCCCCGGCAGGAGCGAGTCCTGCCGGACGGCCGCATGGTGTCGCCGCACGACCCGTTGCTGCCCCTGTTGCTGGCACCGGCCACGGCGGCGTTCGGGTGGGTCGGGGCGAAGGTGACGCTGGCCCTGCTGGCTGCCGCCACCGCGTCCGCGACCGTCCTGCTGGCGACGCGCCGACTGGCCGTGCGACCGGTCGTGGCCGGCACGGTCGTGGCCATCGCCTTCGCGTCGTGGCCGCTGGCGGCGTACGGCGCACAGGTCTATCCCGAGATGCCGGCGGCACTCGCAACCGTGGTCGCGGTCGGCGCCGTGACGGCCGCCCGGATCCGCGGTCGGGAACTTGCCGTGGCGGTCGCGATGGTCGTGGCCCTGCCGTGGCTGGCCCTCAAGTACGCGCCCGTGGCCGCGACGATCGCGCTGCTCGGGCTGTGGCGGGTCCGTCGTAACCGCCCCCTGGCCGTGGCGGCGCTGGCGGTGCTGGCGGTGGCCGGGGCCGCGTGGTTGGTCATCCACCAGGTCGTGTGGACCGGGTGGACGCCATACGCATCGGCCGACCACTTCGTCGAGCGCGGCGAGTTCTCGGTGGTGGGCTTCGAACCGGATCCGATCGGGCGCTCGCGGCGGCTGGTCGGACTGTTGCTCGGCCGTGACTTCGGGCTCGTGGTGTGGCAACCCGCCTTCCTGGCTGCCCCGGCCGCCGTCGTCGTGGGTCTGCGCGACCGGGCCGGACGCGCGCTGGCGGTGGTGGTGGCCGCAGGATGGCTGACGGCGACGTTCGTCGCGCTGACGATGCAGGGCTGGTGGGTACCGGGCCGCCAGGTCGTCGTGGTCCTGCCGCTGCTGGTGGCGCTCGGCGCCGCCTGGCTCGACCGGACCGCCTGGCGGGGGGCGCGGCCGACCATGTTGGTCGCGGGGCTGCTGGGCGTGCTCACGTTCGGGTGGCTGGTCGTGGACGGGCTGGCGGGCCACCTGACCTGGGTGATCGACTTCGCCACGGTGGGCGACCCGTTCCACGCCGTTCGCCGGGCGCTGCTGCCCAACTACCTGCAGGTCCGGGCCGATACGTGGGTCCGCCACGGCATCGGCATCGCCGTCCTGGCCATGATCGCCGCGACTGCCTGGCGGGAGGACCGGCGCCGCGACCCCGCCCGGGTCAGCGACGAGTCGGGGCGCTCACTGGTCGACCAGCGCCAGTGACGACGCCAGGCCGTCGGCCTCGGCGGCGGCCAGGTCGACGTCGCCGCCGACCCATGCCGCCCCGAGCACGAGCACGGAACCCAGTCCCTCCACCGGGCCGGTGGTGGCGACCAGGTACTGGTCGAAGCCCGCGGCCGGCCCGCGGATGCCCGAGCCCCCACTGCCGTCCGGCTCGTGGCACGCCGCCAGCAGCGCGGCGTCGTCCGCGTCCGGCTCGGCGACCAGCCGGCCGGACACGGCCGCCCGGCCGAGCAGGCGGGTCTCGGTCGGGTCGTCGATGCGGACGCCCGCAGAGTTCGCCAGCCACTCGGGATAGTCGTCGACCGGGACCAGCGAGCGCGTGGCCATGTCCGGGGCGGAGGCGGTCGCGATCACGTGGACGGTGGTGGCGTCGCCGTCGTCCAGCGAGTTGAACTGGAGCCACCCGTCGCAGCGCTCACGCAGGATCCAGTCGTGCCCCAGGGTCCCGGTCAGGGTCACGTCGCCCACCTCGAGGGTCACCGGGCCGGCCTCGACGATGGACTCGCCGTCGTCGAGCATTGACTCGGCCACCGAGCCGGTCGCGAACCCGGCGCTGCGCAGGAACAGCCCGAGGATCACCACGCCGACGACCCCGACGACCACCATCGCGACCACGGGCGGTCGGGAGGGCGGCGTGGTGGCGGGCGTGGCGTCGTCGTCCAGGACGGGCCCCCTCATGACGGCACCTCGTCCAATGGTTCGCCGGCACCGTCCAGTTCACGCACGCGGGTCCCGTCGTCGGTGGCGCGACAGCCGGCCAGCACCAGCACCAGCACGACCAGCACGGCCGCGCGCCCGTGGCGGGGCGGGGATCCGGTCCGACGGCCTGGCAACCGCACGTGGCGTCCTTCCGCGGGGTCGAGGGCCGGTCCGGGCCTCCGAGGGCCAGGCCCTACGGTGGCCGACGGCTGCCCCGACGATGCTACGACCACCGGGGACCGGTGGCGAAACGTCGAGACCGCCCCACGACGAAACGGACAGCGAGCCGGTTCTGGACCTCGAGGAGGTTGCCCGCGATCGGAACCTCGTTGGAGGTGGTGCCCGCCGCGTCGATGGTCCCGACGGCGCACGAACGGGGCATCCCGATCGCCATCTGCAACGCCGAGCCCACCGCCTTCGACGCCATCGCCGGGGTCGTGTGCCGGGACCGGGTCGAGAACCCGCTCCCCCGGGTCGTGGCTGCCGTGGCGGCGCGGACTGAGTCCACCACTGCGACCAGGAACCCGTCACGGCCAGCGCCCGATCGCTAGCGTCCGCGGTGACCGGTCGCGAGCCGGACCGGCCCACGGGAGGAACGATGCCCGCCACGCCCCCGCGCCACGCCTGGGACTGGTTCGCGCGCCAGCACCTGCTGTGGCGCCACGTCCGCGAGGACCTCGCGACCGCGCCCGAACCGCTCGCGTCGCGCTACCGGGTGGTCGAGGACCGTGACGACGTGGTCGAGCGGCTGCGGCGCGACTACCCCGCCGACGAGGTGGTGGCGGCCGCACTGCACCGTCGCCTCGACCAGGACATCTTCCTGGGACACGCAGACCGTGGCCTGGAGGCGCTCGGGGTCCGCAACGCCCCTCGTGGCCTGCGCTGGTGGTGGAGCGCCATCACCGGCCGTCCCACGCCGACAATCGACCTCGCCGACCGGTCCGACACGGACCAACTCCGGCTCGACCTGGGGACGGCCAGCCCCGACGACGACGCCCGACGCGACCTCGACGACGTCCGGTACGGCTGGGGCGACCGCTGAGCGGCCGTCACCCCCGTTCGGGTCCCTCGGATCGCACGGTGGGCTCCGTGGTCGGCGGATGCGCCAGTCGAACCACGCGAGCCTCGTAGCCCCACCGACCGGCGCCGACATGGCGGTCGACCGTCACGGCCAGCCCGGAGGACGTGATCGCCGGACCCAGGTCCACCACCGCGAGGGTCCCACGCGCGATCGTGCGCCGCAGCACCCACCGGGTCACGCGGCCGAACGTGGACCCAGGACGCGCCGGGACGACGATGACGGCCCGTCCCCGGGGCGCCAGCAACCGCGCGACCTCACCCATGACGACGACGCGCGTGGGTGCGTCCACAAGGTGCAACAGGTACGAGCACACGACCAGGTCCGCGACGGCGTTCCCCAACGGCACCTCTCGGACGTCACCGAGGACCGGTTCGGCACCGGCCGCGGCAGCCCGCCGCAGCATGCTCGGGGAGGCATCGACACCGACCAGGCGGTTGACCGAGCGGTCTGCTCGCGCGAACTGTCGGCCGAGCGTGCCCGGCCCGCAGGCGAGGTCGACGACGAGGTCCCGGGGGCCCGGGTCGCCCAGTTCGACAACGGCCTCGAGGCTCGGGCGTTCGAGCGATTCCTGGGCGCGGTAGGTGGCCGCCAAGCGGTCCCAGTCACGAGCCACACCCACTCCTCACCACGCCCGACGCGGCCGCGCCCGGTACCCGCGGAACAGTCGGCAGCGGGCCGCGGAGGACCCGTCGGGGGCCGTAGCAGCACGATCGTGGCCGGACGCAGGAACGGCTCCGCACGTGGCGGAGCCGTCTGCTTGGTGGGGCGTACTGGATTTGAACCAGTGACCTCTCGCGTGTCGGGCGAGCGCTCTAGCCATCTGAGCTAACGCCCCCTGACCGGCCGACCATGCTAGCCGAGCCCCCCCAACGGTGCGAAACGGGGTTGTCGAGGCGGGGACGGGAATCGAACCCGTGATAGCGGATTTGCAGTCCGCTGCCTTACCACTTGGCTACCCCGCCGGGCGTGCCGGCGGAAAGGGTAGCGACGGCCCCACGTCGCCGCGGTCACCGACCGGGGGACCGGACAGCCCGGCCGGTCAGCCGGGCTGGAGCCCCTGTCGGATGCGCAGGTAGGAGGCCCAGCGCGCCGGGGCGATGGTGTCCGGGCCGCGGGCACAGCCGGGTTCGTCCAGGTGCGAGCAGTCGTCCAGTTCGCACCGCAGTCGAGCCAGTTCGGGGAAGTGCGCCGACAACTCGGGCGCCATCAGGGTCCCCAGCCCGAACGAGCGCACGCCCGGCGTGTCCACCAGCCACGCCTCGAGGTCGGGTGCGTGCTCGGCCACGGCCGCCACCGTGGTGTGGCGGCCGCCGTGGCGACCGATGGCGGCGACGTCCTGCTCGGCCGCGGGCACCAACAGGTTGAACAGCGACGACTTGCCGACCCCGGAGTGGCCCGAGAAGGCGGTCCAGCGCCCGCGCAACGCGGCCGCGAGGTCGTCCATGCCCGCACCGGTGGTCGCCGACGTCGTGACCACCGGGACGTCGAGGTCGCGGTACGGGGCCATCGCGTGGTCGACTGCCTCGTCCGCCACCAGGTCGACCTTGTTCACCACCACCAGCGACGACAGCCCGCCGACCGAGGCCGCCACCATGACCCGGTCGACGAATCCCGGTGCCTCCGCGATGCGGTCCGCCGACACCACCACGGCGACCGCGTCGGCGTTGGCGACCACGACCCGTTCGACGTCGGCATCGTCGTCGGGCGTCCGCGTGAGCCAGGTCCGGCGCTCGTCGAGTCCCATGACCCGGGCGACATCGGTGTCGCGACGGGGCGGGCGGATCCGCACGCGGTCCCCCACGACCGCCTTCGTCCCGCGCATGGCGCCACCGAACCGTGCCGGCAGGCGCCGGTCGTCGTGGACCACCTCCAGCAGGCCGCGCGCCACGGCCACGACCCGGGCGGTGTCGGCCTCGTCGATGCGCTCCTGGGCCTTGGGGGAACGGTTGGTCCCCCGACGGCGCCGATGGGCTGCCTCGTCGAGGTCGTCGTAGTCCTCTTCCCAGAGGTCCCAGTCGATGCCACTCATGCCCCGGAGGGAACCACACCGCGACTCCAACGTCGCCGGGCGGCCCTGGCGCCCCCCGGTCATCGGTCTCGCGGACCGCTCGGGAACCGGCTGGTGCCGTCTGACCGGTCCCCTGCCCACAAGTACGAGAAGCCACGTCCGGCCTTCACTAGCGTGAATGGCGTGGTGGTCGTCGCGTGCCCCGTGCGCGCGCTCGCCCCAGACCTCCTGAGCGGACCTGCCTGAGCGGACCGGCCTGAGCAGGCCGACACACCTCCCCGACCCCCTCCCCGACCCCCTTCCCGACCAAGGAGCACGTCCATGTCCGACGCCATCGAGGACCTCCTCCAGGAAGACCGCACCTTCCCACCCTCCGAGGAGTTCACGGCCGCCGCAACGGTCAACGACTCCTCGCTGCGCGACGCCGCGGACGAGGACTGGTTGGGGTTCTGGGAGGACCAGGCACGCCACCTCGACTGGTCGACGGAGTGGGACGAGGTGCACTCCTGGGACGAGCCGTTCGCGACCTGGTTCGGCGGCGGCACCCTGAACGCGTCGGTGAACTGCCTCGACCGCCACGTCGACGCCGGCCACGGTGACCAGGTCGCCTACCACTGGGTCGGCGAGCCCGACGACCGCATCGACATGACCTACGCCGAACTCAAGGACGAGGTCTGCAAGGCCGCCAACGTCCTGAAGGAACTGGGCGTCGAACGCGGTGACCGGGTCGCGATCTACCTCCCCATGATCCTCGAACTGCCGATCATCATGCTGGCCTGCGCCCGCATCGGTGCCCCGCACTCGGTGGTCTTCGCGGGCTTTTCGTCCGAGGCGCTGCGCAACCGCATCAACGACTCGGACTGCAAGGTGCTGGTCACCGCCGACGGGTCGTACCGACGGGGCTCGGTGTTCCCGCTCAAGGACATGGCCGACGAGGCGTTGGAGGACACGCCGTCGATCACCAACACCCTGGTCGTCCGGCGCACCGAGGACGACGTCGAGATGGCCGACGGGCGCGACCTGTGGTGGCACGAGGCGATGGAGGGACAGTCGACCACCTGCGAGCCCGAGCAGATGGCGAGCGAGGACCTGCTCTACCTGCTGTACACCTCCGGCACGACGGGCGCCCCCAAGGGCGTGATGCACTCGACCGGTGGGTACATGACCCAAGTCACCTACACGCACCGGACCGTGTTCGACCTCAAGCCCGACACGGACGTGTACTGGTGTGCGGCCGACATCGGCTGGGTCACCGGGCACAGCTACATCGTGTACGGCCCGCTGGCCAACCGGACCACGTCGGTGATGTACGAAGGCGCGCCGAACTTCCCCGCGGAGGACCGGCTGTGGTCCATCATCGAAGAGTTCGGTGTCACCCAGCTCTACACCGCCCCGACGGCCATCCGGGCGTTCATGAAGTGGGGCGACGAGCACCCGGAGTCGCACGACCTGTCGTCGCTGCGCCTGCTGGGGACCGTGGGCGAGCCCATCAACCCGGAGGCCTGGATCTGGTACCACGAGGTCATCGGGAACGGGAGGTGCCCGATCGTGGACACCTGGTGGCAGACCGAGACCGGGGCCATGATGATCGCCCCGGTGCCGGGCGAGATCACCACCAAGCCGGGCTCGGCGACGATGCCGCTGCCGGGCATCTCGGCCACGATCTACGACGAGCAGGGCGAGGACGTCGGGGTCCCGGGTGGTGGCTACCTGGTGCTCGACCGTCCGTGGCCGGCCATGCTCCGTGGCATCTGGGGTGACGAGCAGCGCTTCAAGGACACCTACTTCTCGCGCTTCGAGGGGGTCTACTTCGCCGGCGACGGCGCCAAGCGCGACACCGACGGCTACTACTGGCTGCTGGGCCGCGTCGACGACGTCATGAACATCTCGGGTCACCGGATCTCGACCACCGAGATCGAGTCGGCCCTGGTCAGCCACCCGGCCGTCGCCGAGGCGGCCGTCGTGGGCCGCAAGGACGACATGACCGGCCAGGCCATCGCCGCCTTCGTCACCACTCGCGGCGGGGTCGAGGAGGACGAGGACCTCGCCACCGAACTGCGCAACCACGTCGCCAAGGTGATTTCCCCGATCGCCAAGCCGGCGTCCCTGCTGTTCACCGGCGACCTGCCCAAGACCCGTTCGGGCAAGATCATGCGCCGGTTGCTCAAGGACATCGCCGAGGACAAGGACCTGGGTGACACCACGACCCTGGCGGACGCCAGCGTGGTGGACTCCATCAAGGAGCGCTACCTGTCCGACAGCGCCGACTGAACGCGTGCACCACCGACGGTCGCCTGGTCAGGCGGCGGCGGCCACCGTCCGGGCGCGCAGGGACTTCAGGATCACGAAGGCGACGAACACCGCCAGGACGTCGACCGGGACGTCGTGGTCGTCGAGGCCATCTCCGGGCTTGATCGACAGACGCCCGAGGATGTGCGTCAGTTCCAGCAGGCGGGGCCCGTTGAGGTCGTCGGTCACCTCCCACCGGAAGGGACCGACACCGTTCTTGGAGATCCTGGCCCGGCTGTCCGACAGCGTGACCTGGCCGGCGCCGTGCCCGAGGACGCGCAACGACGCGAGCCGGGACCCGCGACCGCCGTCGACCAGCGTCGTGTAGCCGCGGCCGTGGCGGACCTCCAGGCGACGCCCGTCCATGGTGACGACGTCACCCCGGATCCGGCCGAGCACCTCACCGTCGCCGTGGAGTTCCCATTCGTCGTCGCTGCCGGAGCGCCACGTCAGGCCACCGTCGCGGAGGGCATCGTCGAGTCGGCTCACGGTCGGTCCTCGGGTCGCGGGGTGCGGTCGTGCGGTGGGCGTGCGGGGCCTCCCGATGCTACGCGCTGTCGCGGAGGTCCATGCCGGGTGCAGGTCGGCGCGCGACCTCAGTCGTCGGACGCATCGCGGTGGGCGACCACGTCGTCCATGACGAGGGTGCGAATCGGCCACGGGATGGTGTACCCGTCGTCCTCCAGCGCGGTCTTGGTGGCGCGGATCACCCGATCGCGGGTCCCGACGACGCTGGAGCGGGTCGCCCGGGACCAGTAGCGCACGTCGAAGTCGACGCTGGACTCCCCCAGTCCCGTGCACCGCACCGACACCGGTGGGCTCTCGAGCACGCCCTCGATCCCGGTCACGGCCTGCTCCACCAGGGCGGCGACGGCGTCGTGGTCGTCCCGGTAGTCGATCCCGAAGGCGACCTGGGTGCGGATCACGCCCGAATGGGTCAGGTTGATCAGCGTCGACTGGAACACGTGCGTGTTGGGGATGATCACCATCTCGCCGTTGTAGGTGCGCAGGCGGGTGGTCCGCAGGTCGATGTCGGTGACCAGTCCCTGGTGCTCCTCGATGATGATCTCGTCCCCGGCCCGGAACGGCTTCTGGATGATCACGATCAGGCCGGCCACGAAGTTCTCGAGGATGCCCTGCAGCGCCAGGGCGACGGCCAAACCGGCGATCCCCAACCCGGCAAGCGCGGCACTGACCGACACCCCGGCGACCGACAGTGCCAGCAGGACGAACAGCACCACCACGACGATGCGAACCAGGCGCTCGGTCAGGTTCGACACGACGACGTCACCGCCGGCGCGGGAGATGCCGCGTTGGGACGCGTGGCCGATCGCCCGGGCGACCAGCACGCCGATGACGAGCAGCACCACCGCCACCAGGATCAGCGGGATGTTGGCGACGAATCCTTCCCACAGGTCCGCCACCGACTGCCAGATGAGCGACGTGGCCTCCTCGACCGACTCCGGCGGGTCCACCGTGATGGTGGGTGCCGGGGTGGGAACGGGCGTCGGAACGGGCGCGGTCTGCGCCAGGACGGCGGCGGGCAGCGACATCGAGGTCGGACTCCGGGACGGGGTGGCACGGATGGCGTGCCCAGCCTACGGCGTGGCGTGAGGTCCCACGCCCGGGCCGACTCCCCGTCGCGACCGTCCTCGAAGGAGGCGACGCGCATCCGCGGCGGGTGCTCGTCGGCGTCGGAGTCGCCTCGTACGGTTGCGGTGCCCACGCCGTCGAGCGACCGCGGTCCCTCGACGGGACGGTGCGTCGCCGCGCTGACGCCCGCCTGTCCGCCATCCGACCGAAGCCGCATCGTGAGCGACTACCGCGCCAGCAGCATCAGCGTCCTCAAGGGACTCGAGGGCGTCCGCCGCCGACCGGCGATGTACGTCGGGTCGAGCGACGTCCGTGGCCTCCACCACCTCGTGTGGGAGGTGGTGGACAACGCCGTGGACGAACACCTCGCCGGCATCGCGACCGAGATCCGGGTCCGCATCCTCGACGACGGCGGTGTCGAGGTCGTCGACGACGGCCGCGGGATCCCGGTCGAACTGCACCCGGACGAGCAGCGTCCGGCAGTGGAGGTCGCCCTGACCACGCTCCACGCCGGTGGGAAGTTCGACCAGCAGGCCTATGCGGTCTCCGGCGGCCTGCACGGCGTCGGCGTCTCGGTCGTCAACGCGCTGTCGACCCGCACCGAGGTCATGGTCACCCGGGACGGGGCGCGCCATGCGATCTCCTTCTCGCGAGGCGACCTCGACGAGGCTCTGGAGCGGGTGGGGAAGGCCCCGAGGAAGGCTCACGGCACCACCGTGACCTTCTGGCCCGACCCCGAGATCTTCGACACCGTCGAGATCGACTACGACCGCATCGCCCAGCGCCTGCGCGAGACGGCCCTGCTCAACGCGGGCCTGACCTGCGTGCTGGTCGACGACCGGACCGGGCGCTCCGAGACCCTGCACTTCGCCGACGGCCTGAAGGACTTCGTCACCGAACTGCTGCACGGTCGCGACCCGATGGTGGACGTCCTGACCATCCACGACCAGCGCGAGGTCGACGGGGTTCCGATGGCGCTGGACCTCGCGGTCACCTGGACCGACGGGTTCCACGACGAGCGCCTGCGCTCCTACGTCAACGTGGTCCGCACGGCCGATGGCGGCACCCACGAGGAAGGCTTCCGCCGGGCCGTGACCGAGGTGTTCAAGGACGCCGCGAAGACCTCGCGGGCGCTCACCAAGAAGGACCCCGCCCTGGTCGGCGACGACCTGCGCGAAGGCCTGGTCGCGGTCGTGTCCCTGAAGATGGCGGACCCGCAGTTCGAGGGCCAGACCAAGGGGCGGCTGGGATCCTCGTCGGCCCGCAGTTACGTCCAGCAGGTCGTCGGCGACCACCTGCGCGCCTGGGTCCGCTCCAACAAGTCCCAGGTCAACAAGGTCGTCGCCCGAGCCGTGCTGGCGGCACGGTCGCGCCAAGCCGCGAAGGCCGCCCGCGCCCTCACGCGCCGGAAGGGCCTGTTGGACTCCCAGTCGGCCGGGCTGCCGGGCAAGTTGGCGGACTGCACGTCGCGCAACCCGGCCGAGACCGAGTTGTACATCGTCGAGGGGGACTCGGCGGGCGGCTCGTCGAAGATGGCGCGGGACCGCCACACCCAGGCGATCCTGCCGTTGCGGGGCAAGGTGCTCAACGTCGAGAAGGCACAATTGCGGCGCGTGCTCAAGAACACCGAGATCCAGGCCCTGATCAAGGCCATCGGCTGTGGCGTCGATCCCGAGTTCGACTACGACAGGTTGCGCTACGACAAGATCATCCTGATGGCGGACGCCGACATCGACGGCGGCCACATCACGACCCTGCTGCTCACCTTCTTCTTCCGGCTGATGCGGCCGCTGGTGGACGGTGGGCACCTCTACCTCGCCCAGCCCCCGCTGTACCAACTGCGCCACCGCGGCAAGGTCGTCTACGCGATGAGCGAGGCCGAACGCGAACAGGCCCGACGCCAGGAGTTCCGTTCCAACGCCAACGTCGACGTCCAGCGCTTCAAAGGCCTGGGCGAGATGGACGCGGAACAGTTGTGGGCGACCACGATGGACCCCAACCGGCGCACGCTCCTGCAGGTGGGGGTGCCCGACGCCGAGATCGCCGACGAACTGTTCGACCTGCTGATGGGCTCGTCGACCGGACCACGGCGGGACTGGATCGTGGACAAGGCTGCCTTCGCGACCAACCTCGACGTCTGAACCTGCCCTCCTTCGTCGGGCAGGTTTGAGAACTCGCTGCGCGCCTGCCACTCGCTCCGCTCGGGCAGGTTGCAGAACTCGCTCCGCTCGTTCTGCGCCAGCGAGGCGGCCGGTCGAGGGGCCAGTACGTCGCTACGGGAGCGGGATGATGCGGGTGCGGTCGCCGATGTCCACCGGGTCGGCGTAGTCCGCGGCGGTCACCGTGCCCAGGGACTTGAGGTAGTTGGCCAGCGACTGCTGGTAGGACACGCCCACGCGGGTGAAGTCGTAGGGCTCGAACATGTCGTAGCCGTCGTTGCCCGCGGCCAGGAAGTCGATCGTGGCGATGGTCACGGGGTCCCCGGCGACCACAGCGCCCTCGGCGACCAACACGGTGCCGTCGTCAAGCGTCACGTCGATGACCCGTGACCCGGGGGCGGCACCCGGGTCGTAGACGACGACCAGCCCGCCCCACTGCCCGAAGGACCCTGCCGCTCCCGGCAACCCCTCCAGGCCATGCTCGATCGCCGCGAGGAGGTCCTCGCGGGCCACCTCGGGCATCACGGCCACGAAGTTGGTGAACGGGGCGATGTCGAAGGTGTCCAGCAGGCTGATGTCGCCGGCCGGGATCACCGAGTCGTTGCGGATGCCGCCGCCGTTCTGCAGGGCGACGTCCGGCTCGGGCACCCCGTACTCGGCCGCCCGGTCGATTCCCGTGGCCAGCATGCCGTCGGTCATCAGGTTGCCAACGTTGGTCTCGCGGGTGCGAACGTCGTCGCGGACGCCATTGAGTCCGACCTGTGAGGTCGCGACGGTGGTGGTGGCCAGGTCGGCGAGGAAGTCGGTGACCGGGGCCTCGATGCGGCGGAGTACGTACGGGTCCTGGCGGAGGTCGCCGGTCACCGGGACCAACCCGCCACCCCAGCCCACGACCTCCCCGTCGGCGTCGAAGTGCAGTTGCAGGCGACCGACGTCGAAGTAGTCACCCGGGACCGTGACCACCGGCACCGCGGTGCCCGTCGCGTCCGTGGCCACGAGGGGGTAGTTGTCGGCGATGTCCTCGCCGCCACCGCCACCGATGACCGCATCGACGTCACGCAGGTCGGTCACCAGTGCCAGTTCGTTGTCGATGTCCTGCAGGTGGCTGGAGAGCAGGATCTTGTCCACCCCGTCCGCGGTCAGGCGATCGACCTCGTCCTGCACCACGGTGACGAGGTCGTCGTTGATGATGACGTCCCCGGGGCTGGTGAGCTCGCGCAGTTCGGGCGTGGTTGCGCCGACGATGCCGATGCGCTCGCCGCGTTCCTCGATGACGATGCTCGGACGGATGCGGCCGGCGTCGACCAGGGCCTGCAGCGATGGTTCCTCGGAGAAGTCCAGGTTCGCGGACAGGAAGATGTCGTCGTTGCCGCGGAACGAGTTGATGAAGTCCGCCAGCACCTCCGGCCCGAAGTCGAACTCGTGGTTGCCGATGGTGAAGGCGTCGTAGCCGATGCGGTCCAGCGCCAGCGCGTCGTAGAAGGGCACGCCCCGGTCCAGGCTGGCCTGCCATTCCGGGCTGGCGAGGAAGTTGTCGCCCGCCGAGACCGTGACGACCCCGGACGGGACGCCCGTGGTGGAGCGCTGACCTACGGCGTCCCGCTGAAGCGTGCGCATCAGCCAGGCGAACCGGCTGATGCTGCCGGCACCGTCGTCGTCGCCCAGCAGGTCGGACTCACCGTCGTTGTTGTGCAGCACGGTCAGGCTGTAGTCCACGCCGAACAGCCGCCACGGACCGTTGCGCTTGGCACCAGGCTCCTTGTTGCGGTTCGGACGGGTCGCCTCCCAGGCCAGGCCGTCGTAGGTCACCACGTCACCGCGCTGGTAGCGCACGGTGGGATCCCAGGCCGGGTACTCCGGTTCGGCTGCGTCCAGGTCCAGGCCGACCAGGACGGCATCGTGGTCCGACGCGCGGTAGGGATCGGGCGCGTAGATCGCGTCCTGCCCGTCGGACTTGAAGGACGTGTCGTAGTCCAGCAGGTCCGGCTCGTCGGCGTTGGCGTGCCACGCCGCCGCACCCGTCACGTCGTCGACGAGCGCGGGGTTCGCCAAGGCGTAGTCGAGGTAGCCGAGTTGGCCGTCGAACACGTACGAGTAGGCGAACTCGCCGCCGTATTGGGCCAGCAGGTCGGTCCAGCCGCCCTCGACCAGCACGTCGATCGGGTCCTCCTTGTCGTAGGAGTTGAGGTCACCGATGATCAGGGCGTTGTCGGCCCCGGTCCCGGTCGGGTCGTCGGCCATCCAGTCCACCAGCGCCGCGGCCGCGTCGGCCCGGACCTGGTTGCAGTTGCCCTGGCCGTCGAGGTCGGTGGGGTCACCGACGTCGTCGCAGGACGACCCCTTGGACTTCAGGTGGTTGACGGCCACCGTCACGGCGGCGCCGGTGGCGTCCTCGACGAACGTCTGGGCCAACGCGGGCCGGTTCTTGTCGTCCAGGAAGCGCTCGTCAACGGACTGGTCGAGGATCGCGTAGTCACCCTGCGGGGTCACGGTGGCCGGCTTGTAGATCAACGCGACCTTGATGGCATCCGTGCCGATCGGCCCGGTGGCCACGTAGTCGTAGACCTCGGCGCCGAGCTCGGCGTTGAGGGCGTCGACCAGGATCCCGACCGACGCGTCGTCGTTCTGGATCTCGATGAGGCCCACGACGTCGGCGTCGAGTTCGACCAGGGCGGCCACGATCTTGGCCTGCTGGCGCGCGAGTTCCTCGGCGTTGTCGGCACCGCGGCACCCGGCGTCGGGGCCAACGCTCGGGTCCGGGCAGACGTTGCCGCCCTGGTCCAGGGTGGTGAAGTAGTTCAGGACGTTGAAGGACGCCACGGTCATGGTGCCGCCGACGTCGGGGACGTCGGGTCGCGGGTTCGCGACCGTAAAGTCGGCACCCTGGGTCGGCTGGATGCGGTAGCGCCCGAAGGTGTCGTCCAGCACACCGGTGGCGTTGGTGACCAGGTCACCACCACGGAAGCGGTTGTCGAGGCTGAACGGGTCACCGTTGGGGTGGCGCGTCACCTCGGGGTTCTGGGTCGACAGGCCGTCGTCCAGCGTGATGCGGTTGACGTCGTTGGACGCGGCCAATGCGATCGCGTCGTCCGAGCCGGGCTCGAACACGGCCGTGGGCTGGTACTGGCGATCGCTGCCCAGCACCAGTTCGCCGAAGCGGTCGTAGTTGAAGTACTCGAGGATGGCGAGGTCCTGCGGAAGGATGACGTACATGCCCTCGATGGCCTCCCACTGGGCGTCGGTCATCGGCAGGGTCACCACGACCGGGGCCGGCAGGCTGCCGTAACCGGCGCACACGACCACGCTGTCAGCGGAGACCTGCGTCTGGCTGGAGCCCGACGACACGTACTCGCCGGCGTTCCCGGTCACGTGGACCACGTCCCCCACGGACACGTCGAGGTCCGTGGCACCACTTCCCTCGTAGACGAAGATGCCGTCGGAGGTGGACGCGTCGCCGTCGCCGAGGTCCTGGACGTGGAAGCCGTCCAGGTCACCGTCGACGCCGTCGCCGTCCTGGAAGTCGCCGACGACGATGCCCTCGATCTCCACCGTGGCGCCCGGGACCGGGGTGGTCTCCCCCGAACCCTGGATGCTGGCGATGGTCACGGTCGGGTCACCGCATGCCCCACCGGTCCCGCCACCGTCGTCGATGACGGCCTCGTTCGGCGCGCCGGGGGTGTTGTAGGCCTCGCCGACGACCGGCGAGCCGGTCTCGCCGTCGATGCCCGCGAGGTCGAAGTCGTTGCGGACCCAGTCGGCGGCGGTGTCGGTGTCGGTGCCGTCCGGGATGCGCGAGGCACCACCGGGGGTGAAGGACACGCCGTCGTAGTCCGGGCCCAGCACGGTGCTGGTGTAGGTCAGGTCACCGGCGCCACCGTCGGTCACGGCGACGCCGTCCAGCACGTCGCCGACGCCCGTTGCGTCGACCGTGCCGTCCTTGTCGGCGTCCAGGACGGTCGTGCCGTCCCAGTCCGCCACCAGCAGCAGGGTCATGGTGCCGTTCTGGATGCCGGCGGCGTCCGCCGACCAGAAGCCGTCCGCGTCGGTCGTGCCCACGGGGTGGTCGCTGACGACCGTCCCGAGGTTGCTGGACGACGAGTCGCCCTCGACCTCGAGGATGGTGAGGGTGGCGTAGTCGGTGTTCGCATCGCCGTATACCTCGAGGTACTCGATGTCGGCACCCGTGGTGTCGGACGTGCGGGTGTTGGCGGAGAACTCGTTGATGACGACCGTGCCGCCACCGGTGCCGCCACCGCCGTTGCCACATGTGGACTCGTGGAAGCCGAGCCCGTCGAAGGTGTCGGACGGGTACTGCTCGTAGGACGACAGGTCGACCGCGTCGGTCGGGTCGGTGTCGACGGTGCAGTTCGTGGCGAGCCGGCGCAGGGTCGTGTTCTGGGCGTAGTTGCTGCCGGCGGCGATCTGCCCGAGCGAGTCGACGACGTCACCGTCGGCGTTGCGCAGCACGATCGTGTCGTCGCCGTTCCACAGGTTGGCCCCGGTGGTCAGGTCGGCGTACTGGGCGAGGTCCTCGTCAGCGAAGACGAACACGTCACCGGCCGCGACCGTTCCCTGCAGCGACTGGCTGAGGCTGGGTGACGTGTTGAGGTTGAAGTAAACCTCGAGGGTGTAATCCGCCAGGTCGATGGTGGCGTCCGTGCCGTTCCACAACTCGACCGCCTTGTTGAAGCTCGATCCCTCCACGTACTCGCTGATGAGCAGGTCAGTGGGCCCGTCGGCCTCCTGGGCGGTGGCGGCCGGGGCCACCAGGGCGAGGGCCATCACGGCAGCCAGGGTCGCGCCCCATCGTCGGGGGAATCGGGTCGTCATGGGGATCGGTCCTCGTCGCAGGTCGTGGCAGGACGTGCAGTCGCGCGGATCTGGTGCGCTCCCCCACCCTGCCCGGAAGTGGGCTGTGGGCTGGACGCTAGTGCCCGGCGCGGGACACGTCGAGATGCCGCCGGCGACCACACGGCCAGCGCAGGCGCCACCAGCACGCAGTCCTGCCACGAACGGCGACCTGGGGCCGCTGCCATCGGTACCGGGACCATGGTCCCGGTCTCGGTCGTTGACCCGCACGTGCGCGAGGCCCGCACGGTGAGCGGGCCGACGTCCCCTCGCCGGCCTCGCCGGAACGCCGACGGGAGCCAAACCTTCACCGCCGCCTGGCCGACGGCGAGGGCTCGCCTCCGTCCGTAGCGGTTGCCGCGACCTGCGACGCCGCGGGGTTCTGCCACCGACGCGCGTGAACCTCCACCATTCACGGCCAGCCGGTTTGTAGCCTCGAACGGTCCCTGCCCGGGACGTCCGTCGGTCCACCACGCCCCAAGGTCACCCGTGTCCCGCCAGCCCACCCTCGCCACCGGATCCGTCGACACGGTCTCCATCGCCGACCGCATGGAGCAGGCGTTCCTCGACTACTCGATGTCGGTGATCGTGGGCAGGGCGCTGCCGGACGTGCGCGACGGACTCAAGCCCGTGCAGCGGCGGATCCTGTACTCGATGTGGGAGTCGGGCCTCCACCCCGACCGCCCCTACCGCAAGTGCGCGTCCGCGGTGGGCGAGGTGATGAAGAAGTACCACCCGCACGGGGACACCTCCATCTACGACGCCCTGGTCCGCATGGCCCAGGACTTCTCCACCCGCGAACTGCTGGTCGACGGGCACGGAAACTTCGGCTCGATCGACGGCGATCCTCCCGCCGCCATGCGCTACACCGAGGCCCGGCTGGCGTCGTTGTCCATGGAACTGCTCGCCTCCATCGACGAGGACACCGTCGACATGGAGCCCAACTACGACGGGTACGAGGAACAGCCGGTCGTGCTGCCGTCGCGGTTCCCCAACCTGCTGGTCAACGGCGCATCGGGCATCGCCGTCGGGATGGCGACCAACCTCGCCCCGCACAACCTCGGTGAGGTGGTCGAGGCCGCGATCGCGGTCATCCGTCGTCCCGACATCACCCTCGCCGAACTGATGGACCTGGTCCCCGCGCCGGACTTCCCCACGGGCGCCCGGATCGTGGAGACCGTCGGCATCCACGAGGCCTACGAGACCGGCCGTGGCGCGGTGACTATGGAGGCCGTTGCCACCACCGAGACCCGCTCGGGCAACCTCCCCCGCATCGTGGTCACCGAGATCCCCTACCAGGTCAACAAGTCCACCCTGCTCGAAAAGATTGCGTCGCTGGTGGCCGACAAGAAGATCGAGGCCATCCGCGACCTGCGCGACGAATCGTCCCGCGACGGGATGCGAGTCGTGATCGAACTCAAGCGCGGCGAGGACCCGGCCGAGGTGCTGGAGTCGCTGTACCGACGCACCGACCTGCGCACGAATTTCAACGTCAACGCCGTGGCGCTGGTGGCCAACGCCCCGGTGACCCTGGGCCTCCACCAGATGCTGACCCACTACGTCGCGCACCAGCGCGAGGTGGTGACGCGCCGGACCACCCACCGGCTGGGGCGTGCCCGGGACCGCGCCCACGTGCTGGAGGGCCTGCTCACGGCCCTGGACAACCTCGACGAGGTCATCGCGATCATCCGGGCGTCGGCGACTGCGGCGGATGCGCGCCTGCGACTGGTCGAGCGCTTCGCCCTCAGCGACGTCCAGGCCCAGGCCATCCTCGACATGCGTCTGCGCCGACTGGCGGCGATGGGACGGGCCGAACTGGAAGACGAGTACCAGGAACTGCAGGTGGTCATCGGTGACCTGGAGGAGATCCTTGGTGACGCGACCCGCCTGGACGACGTGTTGTGCGACGAACTGGCCGCGGTGGCCCGGATCCACGCCACGCCCCGCCGATCCCGGGTCGTCGCCGAGGGCATGACGGCTGACGACGTGCTCGCCGGTGGCTCCGCTGCCGGCTTCGAGGCGCGTGACGTGACCGCCCTGGTAACCCGCAACGGCTACCTCAAGGTCACCGCGACCCGCCGCCAGACCCCGGCCCACAAGCACCCGCACGACCCCGCTGTCGCCGTCGTGCGCGCGACCACCGACGACGACCTGCTGGTCGTGTCGGCCGACGGGGTGGGGCATCGGGTCGGGCTCGCCGACGTGCCGGTCGTCCAGGCCCGCAACCGTGGCACGGCGCTGTCCGGCCATCTCGGGACCGAACTGGGCGAGATCGTCGGGGCGGTCGTGCTGGCCGGGCCGGATGCGGTGACGACGGTGTCGGCGGGGGGCCAGGTCAAGCGCACCGAGGTCGTCGAGTACACATCCGGCCGCACCGGCGAGCTCCAGGTCACGGGGCTCAGGGACGACGACCGGGTGGCCGCCGTGCTGCGGTCGGGCGACGACGACCACCTGCTCGTGGCCACCAGCGACGGCATGGTGACCCGGTTCGCCGCCGCCGACGTGCGCACGATGGGACGTACGGCCTCCGGCGTGGTCGGCATGAACGTCGCAGCCGACGCACACGTGGTGTCGGCCACGGCCGTCCCCGGGGGCCGAGACGACACCGGGCCGGTCCTGACCGTCGGCACCGACGGGTCGGTCAAGGCGACCGGGTTGGACGAGTACCTGGTCAAGGGCCGGGGCGCCAAGGGCGTCACGACCGGAAGCGACGACCTGGCGTTCTGCGGGGTCGCCGACGCCGTGCACGTCACGGCCGACCCGCCGGCGCTGTGGCGCGCCGTCGACGTCGAACAGGCTCATCGGGCATCCGGCGGGACCGCCACGGGCATCGCCGTCACGGGCCAGGTCGTGGCCGAGCAGGATCCCCAGCGGACGGACGAGCCGACCTGACCGGTCGGCCGCCCCACCTCCTCGGATCCGTCGGCCCGCCGACCTATCCTTGCCAAGGCCTGCGTGCCATCCGCACGTCGGCCCGATCCCGGGCCACATCGCAGGCCGCGACGCGCCCGCTGTTCCACCGCCCCCCGCCCCCCGTTCCCGGAGTCCGACATGGCGTCCGTGACCGCCCTTGGCCTGTCCTCCGACGTCGATCGCCCGGCGCCGCCGACCATCCCCGCCTCGACCGTCCGTGACACCGGCCACGTCGCCTGGTTCTGTGGCGACCGGGGCTTCGGCTGGGTCCGGGCCGACGACGGCACCGACTTCTTCATGTCCTTCCGCGATCTTCCCGGGTCGGGCTTCCGCTGCGTGGCTGCCGGCGACCGGGTCTCGTTCGTCGGCGACCACGACCGTCACGGGGCGGTCGCCCGGGCCGTGTCGGTGCTCGCACCCACTGACGCCGACGGGTCGTCCGCACAGGACTGACCAGGCCCCGACGCGCCCGGTCACCCCAGGTGCGGCAGGTCCTGGTGCATCGTCAGCACGTCCGCGAACAGGTCCCCCTGTCGGCCCACGCGGTCCAGCACCTGGTCGAACGTGAACGACAGGTCTCCGTCGTCGGCCGCGGCCACGACCTCCTCGCGGGTCACCGGCGTCGAGACCGTCGGCCGTGGCCGCGCCCGCAGCGAGTAGACCGCCACGGTCGTCTTCAGCGGCACGTTCTGGCTCCAGTCCACGAACACCTTCCCGGTCCGGGCCTGGCGGTCCATGCTGGTCAGCACGTGCTCCGGATGCACGCGCTCCAGCAGTTTCCCGACCGCCAGCGCGAACCCCTTGGTGCGGTCGTAGTCCACCTCGTCGTCGTTCACCGGCACGTACACCTGCAGGCCCTTGGACCCCGACGTCTTGGCGAACCCAGCCAGCCCCAACCGATCGAACACCTCGAACAACCAGCTCGCGACCCGGCAGGACTCGGCCATGCCGGCCGGTGGGCCGGGGTCCAGGTCGAACACCACCATGGTCGGGCGGTGGGGATCGGGCGCCCGACCCATGGGCACGTGCAGTTCCAGCGCCGCGAGGTTGGCAGCCCACACCAGTGCGGCCCGCTCACGCAGGTCGCAGTGGCTCACGACCTTGTCGCGCCCGACCCGGCCCAGGTCCACCGTGGGCAGCCACTCCGGGTGGTGTGGCGGACAGCGCTTCTCGAAGAAGTGGTTGCCGTCGACACCGTCGGGGAACCGCACCATGGTGAGCGGCCGGTCGCGCAGGTGCGGCAACATCACGTCGGCGACGCGCGTGTAGTAGTCGATCACGGCGGCCTTGGTGGTCCCGGTCTCCGGGTACAGCACCTTGTCGAGGTTGGAGACCCGCAAGTGGCGGCCCTCGACCTCGACGCTCAGGCGGTCAGCCACAGGGGTCGTCCCCGACGGGGCCGGGCCGGCGCTCAGGCATCGGCCACCGCGGGGACGTGGTCCCGGATCAGTTCGGCCGTGACGGCGGGCGCCTCGTAGGCCGGGAAGTGGGCAACGCCCTGGATGGACATGCCGGCCACGTTCGGCAGTGCCTCCCGGTACCGCCGGGCGGCCTCGTGGATCGCCGGATGGTCGTGGGTGCCGACCGCGACCAACGTGGGCGCGGTGATGTCTCCCAGGCGTTGCCGCAGCGGCGGGTCGATCTCGCGTGGCTGGCCACCGTCCCAGGCGCCCATCTCGCGGGCCGCGGCAGCCATGAGCAGTCCCATGACGCGCTGTGGGAGTGGCGCGGGCAGGTCCTGCAGGGTGCGGTCACGGCCGACGAAGAAGAGGTCGGCGTGGATCCTTGCGGTGGTGTCGAAGTCGCCGTCCTGCAACGCGCGGTCGGCCTCGTGCAGCCGTTCGAGGTCATCGGGGAAGTCCTGCCATGCACCACCGGGCAACGCCGGGGCCAGCAGCACGAGCGACGCAACGGCGTCCGGCGTGGTGGCTGCGACGTCGGCGACGATCCGGCCGCCGTTGGACGCGCCCACCCACGACGCCCGCTCGAACCCGGCGTCGGCCAGGACCGCCAACGCGTCCTCGTGGTCGTAGAAGTCGGACGCGGGGTTCGGGGACTCGCCCTGGCCCCGCGGGTCCAACGAGATGACGGTGAAGTCGGCTGCGAGGTCCCCGGCCACGCGTTCGTACTGGTGGCGCGAGCCGATGCCGGCCGGGACCAGTACCAGGGGTGGGCCATCGCCCGCGACGTCGTAGGCGAGGTCAGTCATGCAGACTTCTCCGCGGTCGAGTCCTTGGCATCCTTGGCCGCCTGCAGGCTCTGCTCGAGCGCGGCCATCAGGTCGACCACCTCGCCACCCTCCTCGACCTCCGGCGGCGTCGCGATGTCCTGGCCCTCGGCCTTGGCCTCGATCAGTGCGAGCACCTTCTCGCGGTAGCTGTCGGTGTAGCGCTCCGGTTCCCAGTCCGCCGTCATCGACTCGATCAGTTGCTCGGCCATCTTCACCTCCGCGTCCGACACCTCGAGTTCATCGCGGTCGGGCAGGTCGAGGCGACCGGGCTTGATGATCTCGTCGTCGTAGGTCAGCGTGGACACGGCCAACGCGTCCCCGAGCGGTCGGATGACAACCAGGTACTCCTTGCTGCGCATCACGAACCGCGCCACGGCGGCCTTGCCCGACGCCTCCATGGCCTCGTGGAGCAGCAGGTAGGGCTTGGCCGCGGTGTCCTGCGGGACCAGGTAGTACGACGAGTCGTAGTAGATGGGATCGATGTCCTCGATGTCCACGAAGTCGGCGATGTCGATCGTGCGCGACTTCTTGGGGTCGAGCGACTTCAGTTCGTCCGGTTCGATCACGATGTAGCGGTCCGGTGCCACCTCGTAGCCCTTGACGATGTCGTCGTTGGTGACCTCCTCCTCATCCACCTCGGCCACCTTGCGGTAGCGGATGCGGGAGTTGTCGGAACGCCGAATCTGGCGGAACGACACGCCCTTGGAGTCCACTGCCGTCACCAACTTGATCGGGATGTTGACCAGCCCGAAGCTGATCGATCCGCTCCAGATCGACCGTGGCATCGCCCACCTCCTCGTCGGTCCGCGCCACGGTAGTACCGACCCCGCGCCGGTGGTACCCCTCCGGCCGGGGCGTCTGCCCGCTTTGCGCCGGCCCTGGGGATGGCGTCGCGTGCGCGACGACGGCCGTGCCGTCAGCCGCGGGTGCGACGCAGGACCCGGCCGTCCGCGGTCAGGGCCACCACGGCCCCGCTGCGGTCGACGTCGAGCGCGTAGGCCGGGACGCCGTCGGGCAGGGGGGCATCCTCGGTGACCTCCCCGCTGCCGGGGTCGAGCCGCCACACCCGGGTGTCGCAGAAGTCGGTCCAGAAGGCCGCCCCGTCGTCGGCTGTCGGGGTCGTCGCGGCAGCGGCGCCGATGATCGAGCAGGCGCCGTCGGCGTGCGTCAGGGTGGACACCGGCGGCGTCGGCTGGCGGTCACAGACGTCCACCCGGCAGAAGTCACCTTCCCACGCCGGCCAGCCGAAGTCGTGCGGGCCCGCGTCGGCCGGCACGACCGTCACCTCCTCGACGGCGTCCTGGCCGACATCGGCCACGAACCACGACGTTCCGTCGGTCGCGATCCGCCACGGGTTTCGAAGCCCGTGGGCCCAGACTCGTTCGTCCCCGCCACCGTCGACGAAGGGGTTGTCGTCGGGGACCGACACGGCGCCCGGGTCGCTGGTGACGTCCAGGCGCAGGATGGCGCCCAGCGGAGTCCCGGGATCACCCCCGTTGCCGAAGGCGTCGTTGGCGCGACCCCCGTCGCCCAGCGCGAGGTACAGCATCCCGTCCGGCCCGAACACCGCGGACCCGCCGTTGTGGTTCGTGGCCGGCTGCGGCAGTTCGAGCAGGACCTGTTCGTCCGCGGGGTCCGCGAGGTCGCCCTCCGGCGCGATGGGCAAGCGGGCCAGCACGGTGTGTCCGTCGGCGGCCGCGCTGTAGTGGACGAACACGGCGTCACCGTCCGGGGCCACGGCCGCGTCCAGCAGGCCGCGCTCGCCCTGGCGTTGGACCCGGTCGGACAGGTCGAGCCGGGGGGTTCCGTCCAGTTCCACGATCCGCCCCCCCAGTTCGACCACCAGGTCGTTGCCGGAACGCGGGTCCACCAGGGTGGCCGCGGGCTCGTCCAGGCCGGCCGCGACCTCCACCCATGCCGGGTCGCCGGTGGCGCCGGCGTCCGGTGGCGCGTCGTCCGCCGCCGTGGGCGTCCCCGGTCCGGTGGACGGAGGCGCACCAGCGGATCCGGTGCCGTCCGTGGACGGCGTGGCGGCCGACGACGACGTCGTGGGCGGGGCGGTCGCGTCGCTCGACGTCCCGGCCGGTTCCGACGTGGCGGGCGACGTGGTGGAGTCGTCACGTGCGTTCCCGCCGCACGCCGACAACAGGACGGCGACCGCGGTCCCGATCACGGCAACCGTCCGGTGTGCTCGTGGTCCCCGCATCGTCGTCCCTCTGGTGAGCGCCCCGTGCGGGACACGGTACGGGCGTGCCCAGCCGCTCATCCGACAGCCGCGGTCGTACCCGCCGAGCCTGTTCAGGGTTCGTCCGTGACGTCGTGCGGGTCCGCATCGACTCGCTCGCCCCGGTAGACCGGATGACGGAAGTGGCCCTGGGGCGTGGCCTCGAGGTAGGACACCCGGACCACCAGGCGAGGCTCGGTCGGCACGAACCCGGACGGCAGGACCGTGACAGCCCGGTCCGGCACCGGGGCGGTCGTGACCTCCCCGTGGAGGCGCTGCCCCTCCTTCGAGGTCAGCCCGGAGCCCACCGAGCCCAGGGTGGCCCAGTTGCCGGCATCGGGGTCCCAGCGCGCCAACGCCAGCGAGCCCACCGGACCGCCAACCGCGCCGTCGATGCCCCGCCACCCCACGACGACGGCATCCGCCTCGCGGACCCGCCGCAGCTTGCGCCAGTCCCGTGACCGGACGCCGGGACGGTAGGGACTGCCCCGACGCTTGCTGACGACGCCCTCCATGGCACGATCGTCCACCACGGCCAGGATGGTCGCCAGGTCCGTGACGACCGGGGACACCGCCCACGCCGACCCCGCCAGGACCAGTTCTGCCAAGGCCGCTCGCCGGCCCTCCAAGGGGTCGTCGACGACCAAGTCGCTCGCGCGTCGCAACAGGTCGAAGGCCATGAACTGGCCCGGGTGGGTCCGGCGCAGACCGGCGATCCGGACCGGGTTGCGCACGTGCATCCGGTGGGCGATGCGCGAGAAGTCCGGACGCAGGTCGTCGTCGAGCACCACGATCTCACCATCGAGCACCGTGCCGGCGGGCAGCGTCGCCGCCAGGGGGTCCAGTTCGGGCCACGCGACCGCCACGTCGTTGCCGTTGCGGGTCAGCAGGCGATGGCCGTCGTCGGCGACCGCGAACAGCACCCGGATCCCGTCCCACTTGAACTCGTGGCTCCAGTCGGCACCGGCCACCGCCGCCTCGGTGCCGACCGTGGCCAGCATCGGTGCCAACTCGGACATGGGACCTCGCCGTCGGACGCCGTCGAGCCTACGCCACCCGCCCTGCGGGTCCGGTCCCGGCGGCGGCCGCACGCGTCGGTCGGGTGCGCGACCCGGACGATCGGGCGACGGCCCCACTGTTACGGTTGGGGTGGACAGGAGGCAGGCAATGGCGGACATCGTGGTGACCGGCGTGACCGGCGCCGTCGGGGGTCGCGTGGCGAGCACCCTGGCGGAACGTGGGGCCGAGCAACGGCTGGTCGTGCGGGGAGGTGCCGGGCGGGCACCTGACCTGCCGGGAGCCGAGGTGGCCGTGGCCGCCTACGACGACCCCGATGCGCTCGCGCGGGCGTTCGAGGGCGCCGCGACCCTGCTGTTCGTCTCCGGTGCGGAGCACCCGGACCGGCTGGAGCAACACCGCACGGTGGCGCGTGTCGCCGGCGAGGCCGGGATCGCGCGCGTGGTCTACACCTCGTTCCTCGGTGCCGCGCCCGACTGCACCTTCACGCTCGGCCGGGACCACTTCCACACCGAGGTGGCCCTGCGCGAGGCCGGCATGGCCCTGACCGCCCTCCGCGACGCCTTCTACCAGGACCTGCTCCCCTCCTTCGTCGGGGACGACGGAGTCGTGCGCGGTCCGGGGGGCGTCGGCCGGTTCTCGCCGGTCGCCCGCGCCGACGTCGCCGACGTGGCGGTCGAGGCGCTGCTGGACGACCGCTGGGCAGACCACGCGCTCGCCCTGACCGGGCCGGACCTGGTCACCATGGCGGGCGTCGTCGAACGGGTGGGTGCCATCGCCGGCCGGGACCTGGCATACGTCGACGAGACGGTCGACGAGGCCTACGCGAGCCGGCGTGCCGGCTGGCCCGAGGCAGGCCAGTTCGAACTCGACGCGTGGGTCAGTACCTACACCGCGATCGCAGACGGCTCCCAGGACATCCTGTCCGACGACGTGGAACGGGTCCTGGGGCGCCCGCCGACCGACCTCGACACGACCCTCCGCCAGGTCACGTGACCCGCGCCGCCCGATGGCGCGATCCACGGCGGGACGCACCCCGGCCACCCGGCGGGCACCTGGAGGCTCCGGCGTCGCTGACCCCGTTCCAACGGCACGTGGTCGCCGTCGTCGACGATCTCGCCCCGGGTGAACTGCTGACCTACGCCGAGGTGGCCCGGGAAGCCGGTCATCCCGGGGCCGGCCAGGCGGTGGCCAACGTGCTGCGGCGCGTGCCCGGGCTGGCGTGGTGGCGCGTGCTGCCCGCCTCGGGCCGCCTCTACCGGACCCATGCGCCCGTCCAGCAGCCGCTGCTCGAGGCAGACGGCCACCGGGTCGTGGACCGCCGCGTGCGCAGGTGGATGTACCCCAGCGACGACGCCTGAACCGGTCCGGGCCGCATCCACGGCCTGTGGACGCGCCCGTGGATGCGCCTCGACACGGCACGTCCGCCCCGGCCTGGCCGATCGACCATTGACGTTGCCGTTCCAAGCCCTAGGGTCGTCCACCAGAACTTGTTGTGTGTGCGCTTACAACATCAGTTGTAGGCGCTTACAGTCCAGACGCGTCCCGACTCCCCGCACCCGACCGAACAGGACCACGTCATGATCCGCCAGCGATTCCTCGGCCTGCTGGGCATCCTCGCCCTGTTGGCGACCGTCGTCACGACCAGTCCGGTCGCCGCCTCGGACGACGTCGCCACCCTTGAGGGCTGGGGGGAGGCCACCTGGCAGTCCTTCGTGGCCATGACCGACGAGGAGTCGGGCCTGCCGGCCGACGCCCTGGAGGTGGACGGGACCCGCAGCGTGCAGACGTCAACCACCAACATCGGTGCGTACCTGTGGAGCGCGGTCACCGCCGAGGAACTCGGGTTCATCGACCACGACGAACTGGTCGACCGGGTCACGCGAACGGTCACGACCCTGGAGGGCATGGAGATCCACGAGCCCAGTGGGCAGTACTTCAACTGGTACGACCACCGCGACGGCAGCAAGCTCGAGACATGGCCCAGCAGCGGGGACCCGATCGTCCCCCACCTGTCGTCGGTCGACAACGGCTGGTTGGCGACCGGGCTCCGGATCGTGCGCAACGCCGTCCCGGAGGTGTCCGACCGTGCCGGGGTGCTCTACGACCGGCTCGACTTCGGGTTCTTCTACCGGGAGGACCGCAACCAGATCCTGTTCCACTACGCCCCCTCCACCGGCGACGCACCCTGCTGCTACGACACGATCGTGAGCGAGAGCCGGATCGCGAGCTACATCGGCATCGCCGAGGGCCAGATCCCCGAGCGCCAGTACTTCGGGCCGTGGCGGACCTTCCCCGACAGCTGTGACTGGTCATGGCAGGAGCAGCGCCCGTACGGCATCACCCAGGACTACCACGGCGAATCGGTGTTCGAGGGTGCCTACCGCTATGACGGCACCAGCGTGGTGCCGGGCTGGGGCGGCAGCGCCTTCGAGGACCTGATGCCGGCCCTGTTCGTCCCGGAGGAGGACTGGGGCGCGGGCAGTTGGCGCATCAACCACCCCGTGACCGTCAATGCCCAGGAGCACCACGGGCTGGTCGAGGCCGCCTACGGCTACTGGGGCTTCTCCCCCGCCAACATCCCCGAGGGCGGCTATCGCGAGTACGGCGTCGACGCGGTCGGCATGAACCCGGAGGGCTACGCGTCCGACGCGGCCAGCACCCTGACCGACCCCGGCTTCCCGGGCTGCCGCGACGGCTCCGACGTCCCGCCTCCGAGCGCCTACGACGGCGGTGTCGTGACCCCGCACGCGGCCTTCCTGTCGCTGCGGTTCGACCACGACGGCGCGCTGGCCAACCTGCAGGCACTGGAGGCCGACTTCGACGGGCTCGTGACCGAGTGGGGCTTCCGCGACTCCGTGAACGTCGACACCGGCACCATCTCCGACGCCTACCTGTCGCTTGACCAGGGCATCATCATGGCCGCCATCGGCAACGCGCTGGGCGACGACCTGTTGCGGGACGCCTTCGTCGGCGACGACCAGTTGGCCTCGACGCTGCGCCCGCTGTTGGCGATCGAGGAGTTCGGCGCCGAACCGCGGGCCTGCACCATCTCCGGGACCGACCGCCGCGACCACCTCGTCGGCACGCCCGGTGACGACGTCATCTGCGCGGGTGCCGGCAACGACAAGGTCGACGGCGGCGGCGGTGACGACATCATCTACGGCGACGAGGGCGACGACAAGGTCGACGGCGGCGACGGCGACGACGTGCTCTACGGCGACGAAGGCGACGACCTGCTGCGCGGCCAGGACGGCGACGACGTGCTGGCGGCCGGCGCCGGTCGCGACCGCGCGCTCGGCGGCCGGGGCACTGACCACGCCGAGGGTGGCCGGGGTGACGATCGCTGTCACGCGGAGGCCGCGACCGGCTGCGAGCACACGTCGTGACACCACCCCGAAGCACGACGGAGGCCGCCACGTCCGGGCGTGGCTCGACGACTGTCTACGACGTCGCCGCCCACGCCGACGTGTCCATCGCGACGGTGTCGCGCGTGGTCAAGGACCATCCCAACGTCGCGACCCCCACGCGCGCTCGCGTGCGGGCCTCCATCGAGGCACTCGGCTGGCGCCCCAGTGCCACTGCACGCGCGCTCGCCGGCCAGACCCACGAGGCCGTGGGCATCGTCTTCCCCGACCTCGCCGGTCCCTACTACGCCGAGGTCATCCGCGGCTTCGAGGCACGATCCGTCGACCGGGCCGCGGTGCACATCCTCGCCACCCACGGACGCCCGGGTGCCGAGGGCCTGGTCCGGGACCTCGCCGAGCGGGTCGACGGGCTGGTGGTCATGGGCGAGACCGTCCGCGACGACGTCGTGGCCGACCTGGTCGCCAACGGCCTGCCGGTGGTCGTGTTGGCCCGTCCCCCGGTGGCCGGTGCCGCGGCCGTCAGGTCCGACAACGACGGGTCCGCACGGGCACTCGGCCGCCACCTGGCCCAGCACGGCCATGACGACATCGTGTTCCTGGGCGACCTCGACGGGACCCCGGACGTGGCCGAACGCCTGGCCGGCATCAGCGCCGGCCTGGCCGAGCACGGCCACTCCGCCCCCCGGGTCGTGACCCCGCCCGGATTCCACCGCGACGATGGGGCCGCCGCCTTCCGCCGCGCGTGGCACGAGGGCGTGCGCCCGACTGCCGTCGCGGCCGCCAACGACCAACTCGCCGTGGGCACGTGCATGGCCGCCGCCGAACTCGGCGTGACGGTCCCGACCGACCTCGCCGTCACGGGCTGGGACGACCAGCCCGTCGCCAGCCTCGTGACCCCGTCGTTGACGACGGTCAGGCAGCCGATGGCCGAACTCGGTCGGCGTGCCGCCGACGCGGTGCTGGACCGGCGTGCGGGTGGCGAGCCCGAGAGCGTGCTGCTGCCCACCGAACTGGTGATCCGTGCCAGTTGTGGGTGTCCACCGGTCGCCGTCACGACGCGACCCCGACCCGACGACGCCCGCTGACGCTCGCCGTCGCCGTGCGGCCCGACCGACCCACCGACCACCCCGATCACGACCCACCAGACCAGGCAACGACGCGGCACCGGCCCGCATCCCGACCAGGCCGACCCCGGTCGCCGGCAAACGAGAGGACCTTCACATGAACCCACGACGGACACCTGTCAGGCTCGCCGCTGCGGCGGTGGCCCTGGCCCTGGGCGTCGCCGCCTGCAGCGGCGGCGACAGCGGGCCGGGCGACAACGGCAACGACGATGCTGGTGGCACCGAAGCCGCCAGGGGGGACGAGGAAGCCGGTGGTGAGGGTGGCGGCGGCACGCTGACCGTCTGGGCAATGGGCGCCGAAGGCGAGCAGCTGCCCGACTTCGTCGCGCCCTTCGAAGAGCAGGAGGGCGTCACCGTCGAGGTCACACCGGTGCCCTGGGACATCGCCCACGACAAGTTGATCACCTCGGCGGCCGGAGGCCAGTCCCCGGACGTGACCCAGATGGGCACCACCTGGATGGGTGAGTTCGTCGAGCTCGGAGTCCTCACCGAGACTCCGGAGAGCATCGATCCCGGTCGGTTCTTCGAGGGCCCGTGGAGCACCACGGAAGTCGACGGCACCTCCTACGGAGTGCCGTGGTACGTGGACACCCGGGTGATGTATTACCGCACCGACCTGGCCGAGCAGGCCGGCTTCGATGGCCCGCCCGAGACCTGGGAGGAGTTGCGCGAACTCGCCACCGCCATGCAGGAGGAGGCCGGTGCCCGGTACGGGATCAACCTGTCACCCGCCAACTGGCAGGAACTGATGCCCTTCGCCTGGCAGGCCGGCGCCGACCTCCAGGGCGAGGGCGGGGAACTGTCCCTCGACAACGAGGCGATGGTCGAGGGCCTCGAGTACTACGACTCCTTCTTCGAGGATGGCGTGGCGGCCGAACCCGTCACCGACTTCGCCGTCGAGCAGGGGTTCGTCGACGGCACGCACCCGATCTTCTTCAGCGGGCCATGGCACATGTCGCTGATCCGCGAACTGGGCGGCGAGGAGTTCGAGGGGAAGTGGGATGTCGCCCCGATGCCGGAGAACGACAACCGCAGCTCGTTCGTGGGCGGCAGTGACCTGGTGGTCTACAACACGTCGGATCAACAGGAACTGGCCTGGCGGTTCGTCGAGTGGATGACGCAGACCGAGACCCAGCAGGCCTGGTACGAGGCGGTCAGCGGGTTGCCTTCAGTCACGGAGGCCTGGGAGTCGGGCGACCTTGCCGACGACGAACAACTCGCGGTGTTCGGCACCCAGCTGGAATCCACCGTGGCCCCACCGCGGATCCCCGAGTGGGAGGAGGTGGCCGAGGCGATCAACGGCGCCATGGAGCAGGTCACCGTCGGCGACATGGACCCGGCTGACGCGGCCGCCGAGATGCAGCAGCAGGCCGACGCCATCACGGGTTGACCTCCCGGGGGCCGGCGGCGCCCAGCCGTGCGGCCCCCTTTCGTCCCCCGACTCAGCCCCCCAGGAGGCGTCCCATGACGACCACAGAGAGCCCCGAGGTCCGGTCCCCCCGGCGCAGGCGACGCATGTCGATCCAGACCACCAACACGATCGCGGGCTGGGGGTTCTCCGCTCCCTACCTGCTGCTGTTCCTGGTGTTCATGGCAGGACCGATCCTGGCGGCGGCGTGGCTGTCCTTCACCGACTTCGAACTGGGCAACCTCGTCGACCCCCTGGGTGCCTCCCTCATCGGCTTCGACAACTACGTGCGGGCCGTCCAGGATCCCGAGGTGATCCAGGCGGCGATCACCACCGGCATCTTCGTCGTCGTGGGCGTGCCCTTCACGGTGTTGGCCGGCATGCTCGCGGCCGTGTTGATCGAGAACGGGATCGAACGCCTCCAGTCCTTCTTCCGGGTGGGCTACTACCTGCCGGTGGTGACCAGCATCATCGCGATCGCGGTCATCTGGCGGTTCATGTACAACCCGGACATCGGGATCATCAACCGCATACTCGCCACCGTGGGGATCGAGGGGCCGAGTTGGCTGAACGACCCGTCGACGGCCCTGCCGTCCATCATCGT
The DNA here is from genome assembly GCA_038233055.1 of Nitriliruptorales bacterium. GTDB lineage: Bacteria > Actinomycetota > Nitriliruptoria > Nitriliruptorales > Nitriliruptoraceae > Salsipaludibacter. The sequence continues at coordinate 8,476 of JBBSMS010000001.1, read as the reverse complement.
CATGGCCATCTGGCGGAACCTGGGGCAGAACATGATCATCTTCCTGGCGGGCCTGAAGAGCATCGCCCCCGTCCTGTACGAGGCCGGCCGGGTCGATGGTGCCACCGGCTGGCAGCGATTTCGCTACATCACGCTCCCCCAGTTGCGGCCGGTGACGTTGTTCGCCACGGTCATCACGACGATCGGGTACCTGCAGGTCTTCGAGGAGCCCTTCGTGATGACCCGCGGCGGGCCGCTGGACTCGACACTCACGGTGGCGATGGTGATCTACGAGCAGGGCTTCAACTTCTTCCACCTGGGCTACGCCAGCGCCATCGCCTACATGCTGTTCCTGTTCATCGCCGTGCTCGCCTTCATCCAGTTCAAGTTCCTGGGAGGGGATGACTGATGACGACCACTGAGAAGCCTGCCGACGCCGACCAGGCCGACTCCGCCGGCGGCGGAGCGGACACGGCACCCAGGGACCCTGCGGCGATCAAGTCGCCGCGAACGCGCTGGCTGATCTCGGGGCTGCTGGTGCTGGGGATGGTCGTGATGGCCGGTCCGTTCGTGTGGATGGTGCTGTCGTCGTTCAAGACGCAGGCCGAGATCGCCGCCCTCGCCCCGACCTTCCTGCCCGAGAACCCGACCACGCAGAACTACGTCGACCTGTTCGAGCAACTGGACTTCCTGCGCTACTTCTGGAACTCGACGATGATCGCCGTCATCGTCACCATCGCGAACATCGTGTTCACCGCCGCCGCTGGCTATGCCCTGGCCAAGATCGACTTCCGGGGCCGGGCGGTGGTGTTCGGCATCGTGTTGGCGACGCTCATGGTGCCCTCCAGCGTGACGCTGGTGCCCCTGTACATCCTGATGGCGAAGTTGTCCCTGCTCAACACCTTCGCGGGCGTGATCCTGCCCCTGGCCGCCGGGCCCTTCGGCGTGTTCCTGATGCGCCAGTTCATGAAACAGATACCCGACGAACTGATCGAAGCAGCCCAGGTCGATGGTGCCTCCCACCTTCGCATCTTCGTGCAGATCGCGATGCCGCTGTCGGTCGCCCCGGCCGCAGTCCTTGGCATCTTCACCTTCCTCGGCACCTGGAATGCGTTCCTGTGGCCCCTCATCGTCCTGACCGACCAGGACAAGTACACCCTGCCGATCGCACTGGCGCTGGCGGCCATCGGGGAGAACAGCACCGACTACGGGCTGCTGATGGCAGGCTCGGTGGCCATCATCCTGCCCGTGGTCGTGGTGTTCCTGTTCTTCCAGCGACGCTTCATCGAATCGATCGCCATGACCGGCATCAAGTGACCTGGCGATGACGCCTGGCGCAACGGGCGCCGGCACCGGGCGGCCGACACCTCGACTCCGGCGCTGTCGCCCCCCGGCCGGAAGATGGACATGAGCGACGACCACGACACGGCCACGACCGACGTCCGGGACCGTTGGCAGGCCGGATCCCGCGAAGCAGCCGAGGTAGCCGAGGCGGCCGGCCGCGACGGCGGCCTTCCCGCCCCGACCGGCCTGGAGGCCACGGCCGGCGTCGGCCACGTCACGCTCCGGTGGGAACCCGTCGCCGGTGCCATCGGCTACCAGGTCCTGCGGGGTGACGGTCCCGACGACCTCGAGGTGCTCGACCACGGTGGCGGCGACCTGCTGGCGGTCCCGCGAGCCCCGTACGTCGACACCACCGGCGAGGTCGACCGCGCGCACCACTACGCGGTCACCGCCCTGGCGACGGTCGAGGACGGCCACGGCGCGGTCAGCCCGCCGGTCCTGGCCGGCGGGATCGCGGCCGGTGACGCCCGGCCGCGGGTGCTCGCGTCGGTGGACGCCACGGCCGCGGCCACGCCGCTGGACCGGCCATGGTGGATGATCGGGGCCGAGCACGTGAGCCAACTGACCTACGACGGCGGCCGCGGTCGCGACGACATCGGCGCCGAGTACGCGGCCGCCCTGGCCCGGATGCACGACGAGGTCGGCGCCACCCACGTGCGCGCACACGCCATCCTGGACGACGAGAACGCGGTCGTCGTGGAGCGCGACGGCGACCTGGTGGTGGACGCCGGCACGGTGATCGACCTCTACACGAGGCTGGGGGAGCTGGGCCTGCGACCCGTGGTCGAACTGGGCTTCATGCCGCGGGCGCTCGCGCGCGACCCCGACCAGACCGTGTTCACCTACGACGGCATCATCTCCCCGCCGGCTGACTGGGACGCGTGGGGGCGGATCGTGGGCGACCTCGTGGTGGCGCTGGTCGAACACTTCGGCCTGGACGAGGTGCGGCAGTGGCCCTTCGAGGTCTGGAACGAGCCCAACCTGGGTGTCTTCTGGGACGGCACTCCCGAGGAGTACTTCCGGCTCTACGACGTCGCCGCCCGCGCGGTGAAGGACGTGGATGCCGACCTGCTGGTCGGCGGGCCGGCGACTGCGGCGGTGGGCTGGATCGGCACCTTCCTGGACCACGTGGTCGAGGTCGACGGCCCGCTGGACTTCCTGACCACCCATGTCTACGGCGTGGCCCCGATGGACCTGCGGCCGGCGCTGGCGGCCCGCGGCCTGGACGGCGTGCGGGTCTGGTGGACCGAGTGGGGCATCACCCCGACCCACTTCCTGCCGCTCAACGACGATCCCTTCGGTGCCCCGTTCGTGTTGGCCGGCATGAAGGCGGCCACCGACGTGGCCGACGCCCTGTCCTACTGGGTCGCGACCGACCACTTCGAGGAACTGGGGCGGCCCCCATCGTTGTTGCACGGGGGCTTCGGCCTCCAGACCGTCGGCAACCTCCGCAAACCGCGCTACTGGGCGCTGGCGCTGGCCGACCAGCAGGGCAACGACGAGTTGCCCCTGGCCCTGCAGGGTGACGGCGCCGGCGGACTGGTGGACGGGTGGGCGACCCGCCACCACGACGGCACCATCGACCTGCTGGTGTGGAACGGGACGTTCGACCAGTCACGGGCCGACGGTCATCCACCACTGGACCGCGAGGTGGCCCTGGCGATCACCGGCGTCGCCGCCCGCGTCGAGGTGTCGATCGCGCGGGTGGACGCGACGCACTCCAACATCCGCGCGCACGTCGACCCCGACCACGACTGGCCCGACGCCGACGGCTGGCGAGCACTGGCCGACGCGGATCGGCTGGACGTCGAGGACCTCGGCACGGTTGCGGCCCGCGACGGCATCGTCGAGGTCACCTTCGTCCTCCCGATGCCGGGCGTGGCACGAGTCCGGGTGCGGCCGGCCAGCGCCAGGGTCTGACGACCGGCTGGGCTCAGTCCACCACGCCGAGGTCGGCCTCGAGCCGCCGGAGTTCGGCCTCCAGGCCGGCCCGGACGTCTCCATAGGCCGGGTCGTCCGCCACGCTGGACAACTCGAACGGGTCGGCCTCGAGGTCGAAGAGTTCCCACGCCTCGGGTCGGGGCTCGGGGCTCGCCCCCGGCTGACCGCGTCCGTCGGAGTCCCACCGGACCAACTTGTGGCGGTGGGTGCGCACGCCCCGGTGGGCCTGCACCCGGTGGATCGAGTCCAGGTGCATCCAGTAGCGGTAGTACATCGACGTGCGCCAGTGCGGCGGGGACTTGCCCCGCAGGAGCGGGGCGATGCTGTGACCCTGCATGTCGTCGGGCACGGCCACACCGGCGAGGTCCAGCATGGTCGGCGCGAGGTCGACGTTGAGCACCATCTCCTCGCAGGTGCTCCCGGGCGCGATGCCGGCCGGCCACCGGACCAGGAACGGCATCCGCAGTGACTCCTCGTAGATGAAGCGCTTGTCGAACCACCCGTGCTCACCCAGGAAGAACCCCTGGTCCGAGGTGTAGACCACCAGCGTGTCGTCGCCGCGACCGGTCGCGTCGAGGTGGTCCAGCAACCGGCCCGTCTGCACGTCGATGCTGTCCACGCAGGCCAGGTAGTCCGCCAGGAACCGGCGCCAGCGCCACTCGCGTTCGGCGTCCGGCGCCAGTCCCGGCGGGACCGGCACCTTCAGATCGAGGTTGCCCAGGTGCTCCATGCCCATGCGGACCTGCGACGCCGCCGGGGCCTGACCGGCATGGTCGTCGTCGAAGGTCACCGGCACGGGGGCGTCGCTGAGGCCCACCGGCGTCCCCGGCGCCGGGTTCCAGGGCCGGTGCGGCGCCTTGTGATGCAACAGGAGGCAGAACGGATCGTCGTGGCGATCGATCCAGTCCAGGGCGAGGTCGGTCAGCACCTCGGTCACATAGCCGGGATGGCGCTGGGGCCGACCCCGGGCCCGGTCGTCCCCGTGCCGCAGCACAGGATCACCCCCGTGCAACAGGATCGGGTCGTGGTACTCGCCCTGGTCGTGCAGGATCGCCCAGTCGTCGAAGCCGCGCGGATCGTGGGCGGGCCCGTGGCCGAGGTGCCACTTGCCGATCAGCCCGGTCGCCCAGCCGGCGTCCTGCAGGGCCGTGACGAACGTCGGCAGGCGGTTGTCGAGGTGGGTGGCGAGCGTCGTGACGCCGTTGACGTGGTTGTAGGTGCCCGTCAGCATCGCGGCGCGGCTGGGTGAGCAGATCGAGTTGGTGCAGAAGCAGGCGTCGAAGCGCATCCCCTCGGCCGCCATCCGGTCGAGGTGCGGCGTATCCGTGAGCGTGTCGTCGTAGGCACTGAGGGCCTGCGCGGCATGGTCGTCGGACACGATCACGACCAGGTTCGGGATGGACACGTGGGCTCCGTCTCCGTCGCGGCGAACCCCGGGTGGTCACGAAACCACGCCCCCGGCGGTCCGGCACGACCCTATGACCGCTGACCGTCCGGCGCGTTTACCCCGGGACCTGCCGGTCGTCCGGGACCCTCCCCCAAGCCACCTCGTATCGTCGGCAGGGGAGGTGACCGATGGCACAGGATCGGACGGGAACGGACTCGACGGGCGGCATGGGGGTCGCGGCCGTGGCCGCCCTGGCCGCCGGCGGGATGGTTGGCGGTGGCATCTACGTCTCCCTGGGCGTGGTCGTCGAGACCGCCGGACGGTGGGCGTGGGCGTCCTTCGTCCTGGCCGGGATCGTGGCCGTGACCACCGCGTACGTCTACGGCCGTCTCAGCAGCCACTTCGGGACCGGCGGGGGTGCCTTCGACTTCCTCGAACACCTCGACCGCCGGAGCGCCGCCGGGTCCCTGAGCTGGGTCATGCTGGGCGCCTACACGCTGACCATCGCCCTGTACGGCTACGCGTTCGGCCAGTACGTCGCGCACGCGCTGGGGTGGGGCGCGCCGGGACCGCGGCTGCTCTCCGTCGCCGCCCTGGTCGCCCTCATCGGGCTCAACCTGCTGGGCGTCGGCAAGCTGACCAGTGTGGAGATCGTCATCGTGGCCGCGAACCTGGTCGCGCTGCTGGTCCTGGCCGTGGTGGGCCTGACGGACTGGCGACCCGAACAGCTCGTGGCACCGACCGGGCCACTGCCCGCCAGCGCGGCCGGGATGGGCGCCGCCGTCATCTTCGTGTCCTACGAGGGCTTCCAGTTGCTGGCCTACGACTACGACGAGATCGACGACCCGGACCGCATCCTGACCGCGACGCTCACCTGGTCCGCCGTGGCCGTGGTGGGGATCTACGTCGCGGTCGCCGTCGGCGCCACGATGATCGCCGGCGCACCGACCGTGGTCCAGCGCGCCGACGTCGCCCTGTCGGTGGCTGCGCAGCAGGCACTGGGGACGCCCGGCCTGGTCGGCATGACGGTGGCGGCGGCCTTCGCGACGTCGGCCGCGATCAACTCGACGCTGTTCTCGTCGGCGAAACTGGCTCGCCGGGTCTCCGACGACGGGGAACTGCCGGCCTGGCTCGACCACCGCAACGCCCACGACGTGCCCGATCGGGCCGTGGTGGTGCTGGGGGTGGCCGCCGCCGCCCTGGCGGTGACCGGATCGCTGTCCGCCCTGGTCGAGGCCGCCAGCCTCGCGTTCCTGGTCGCCTTCGCGGTGGTGCACGTGGTCGCCTGGCGCGAGCACGCGGTGCCGCGCGCCGTCAGCGTGCTGGGACTGGGGCTGGGCGCCGTGATCGGTGCGCTGCTGCTGTGGCGCCTGGCCACGATGCGACCGATCGCGCTGGCGGCGATCGTCGCCCTGTTCGCGATCGGGATGGTTGGCCGCCCCGCCATCCTGGCGCGGACCCGAACCGTCGACGACTGAGCCGTCAATGCCGCTGGGCGTCCGCGTCCTCGGCGGCCAGCACCTCGTGGCGGTCGGCCTCCCCGGCCCGGCGAGCATCGGCGTCGGTGACGGCCGCGCGGACGACGACGGCGACCTCGTCGATGGCCAACCGGCCCGCCGGCGACCGCAGCGTGCCCCCGATGCGGATGGTCGGGCGGGTCCAGCGGCGAAACGCCACCGTGGTGGACCCGTCGGCCACGCCCCCCCACGTCTCCATCGGCAACAACACGGTCAACCGCCACGGTCGCCGGACACCGCCTGCCCGGGTGGACGGCCAGCGTGCCAGACCCCGCGCCGCCGTCCCGCGCTGGAGCGGTCCCAGTCGATGGTTAGCCTCGCGACACGGCACCTCGACGCCGGACCCCTCCCCCACCAGGACCTCGCGTGAGCAGCACACCCGACGATGCCACCCCGGCCGACAGCAGCCCGGGCGACGACGTCGTGGCCACCGACGCCGGTGCCGACACCGACACGGCGGCGCCCGCGCCGGAGGTCGGCCGCGTGCTGGGGACCGACGATGCCACCCCGATGGAGTTCTGGGTGGCCGTGCGGCCCGACCAGTACCTGCAACTCGACGACGTCGTGGCACTGGAGCGGACGCCGGCCGGCGGTGACCCGGTCCGCATCTACGGGGTCGTCAACCAGGTCCGGGCCCGCTCCGAGGGCGCGCGTTTCGACTCCGACGTGTTCCTGTCCGCCGACGGGCTGCTGCCCACCCAGTCCTCGGAGGCGGCCCAGGTCAATCCCACCCGGTTCGAGCCGGAAGTCTTCATCCCGCCGCTGCCGGGCCAACCGGTGGTCCGGGCGGTCGGCCATGACCGCGACATGGCGCTGTTCTTCGACCAGTTCGACACGCGGCTGCCCGCCGGGCTGTCCCGCAACGACGAGCCGGTGTACATCAACCTCGACTTCCTGGACGGCACCCGGGGCGCCCACGTCAACATCTCCGGGGTGTCCGGCGTGGCGACCAAGACCACCTACGCCTGTTTCCTGCTGCACTCGCTGTTCACGTCGGGAGCGGTCGACAACGCCACCAACACCAAGGCAATCGTGTTCAACGTCAAGGGCGAGGACCTGCTCTTCCTCGACCACCTGAACACGAAACTCCCCGCCGAACAGGCCGCCCGCTACGCCGCCGTCGGGCTGGAACCGACCGCCTTCCGCAGCGCCGGCTTCTTCGCCCCGCCGCGGCGCAACTCGACGTCGGCGGCGCCGGACGTCACCTCGCGGGGCCACGGCGTGACGTCCTACTTCTGGACCCTGCAGGAGTTCTGCGAGCTGGAGTTGCTGCCGTTCCTGTTCGCCGACGCCGGCGACGAACGCCAGCACTACACGATGGTCGTGTCCCAGGTAACCGCCCAGTTGGCCAAGACCATGCAGCCGCTGGGTGACGGGGCGATCACCCTGGACGGCGCCACCTGTCGAACCTTCGACGACCTGCTCGAGGTCATCGGCGACCGGTTGGAGTCCGAGGCTCACCAGGACACCTGGGCCGGCCGAGCGATCGGCATCGGCACGATCAATGCCTTCATCCGGCGCCTCGCCGGGGCCGCGCGCGACGTCAAGCACCTGATCCGCGGCGACCTGCCCGACCCCGAGCGCCACCAGGTCCGCATGGACCACCAGGTGACCGTCATCGACATCCACAATCTCAATGACCGGGCCAAGCGCTTCGTCGTCGGCGTGATCCTGCGCCGCGCCTTCGAGATGAAGGAACGTTCCGGGTCGTCGGAACCGCTGACGTACGTCGTGCTGGACGAACTCAACAAGTACGCCCCGCGCGAGGGCACCTCCCCCATCAAGGAGATCCTGCTGGACATGGCCGAACGTGGCCGCAGCCTGGGGATGATCCTGATCGGGGCCCAGCAGACGGCGTCGGAGGTGGAACGGCGCATCATTGCCAACTCCGCGATCCGGGTGGTGGGGAGGTTGGACGCGGCCGAGGCGGGTCGCGGCGAGTACGGCTTCCTGCCGCAGGCCCAGCGCCAGCGCGCCACCATCATCAAGCCGGGGACGATGATCCTGTCCCAGCCACAGATCCCCGTGCCGCTGGTGGTCGAGTTCCCGTTCCCCGCCTGGGCCACGCGCGCCAGCGAGGCCGGCACCTCACTGACACCGCGTGAGGAGTTGGACGAACACCCCGACGACCCGTTCGTCGACGTCGCCACCGACGACGAACTTCCCTTCTGACCCAGATATCGCAACGAGGTGGTCGGGGTTGGCCTGATGGCGTTGTGGGATGTTCGGGTGGCCGGTGAGGTGGCCGTGGGGTGGTGTTGGACCGGTCGGTTGGGGTCGTGGCGGCCGTGCTGGCGGTCAGTGGCGG